>VBCZ01000468.1 GCA_005889025.1 Betaproteobacteria bacterium | reverse complement strand
GAAACGCTCACCGACATTCTGAGCGAAGCTGCCGAGTATTGGCAGGAACGTCACAAGCCGTTCTGGGTATTCATCAGCTGACGAAGCTTTGACCTACAAGACACCGATTTTGACTCTGGTTCTGGTCTACACGCCGGACTTGCGCGTCCTGCTTCTCGAGCGCGCCGATTTTCCCGCCCATTGGCAGTCGGTCACCGGGAGCCAGCAGCCCGGTGAGACCCTCGCCGAGACCGCGACGCGCGAACTTCGCGAGGAGACCGGCATCGACGCCGCCGCCTATGGCGGCGTGGTCGACTGGGGCATGACGAACGACTACGAGATATTCCCGCAATGGCGCCACCGATATCCCGCGGGCACCACGCACAACACCGAGCATGTCTTCGCGTTGGAAGTGCCGCATCCCGTTCCGGTCGTTCTCAATCCGCGCGAGCACCTTGCGCAGGAGTGGCTGCCATGGCAGGAAGCAGCTCCGAAATGCTTTTCATGGTCGAACCGCGCGGCAATCGAGCAGCTTCCGCTTGGCGTTGCCAACGCTGCACGAGCGAGCGCATGAGCTGCCTGCGGCGTCGATCGATCCGCTGCATCATTGGCTTGGCCTTTGCTGTCGCACTCCCGGGTTCGGGATTTGCGCAAATTCCGGAGCAGCCGGTCGTCTCACTGAGCGCGTCGGCGAGCATGAGCGTTTCTAATGACAGGCTTCAGGCATGGCTGCGGGCGGAAGCCGAAAGCGCGAGCCCCGCGACGGCAGCGGCTCAGGTCAACACGCTGATTGCGAAAGCGCTGGCGGAGGCGAAGCAGTATCCCGCCGTGAAGACCGCTACGGCCGGGTATTCCACGCAGCAGGTCGCGGAAAAGGGAAAGCCGACGCGCTGGCGCGTCACTCAGACGATCGGCATGGAGAGCGGCGATTTCACCGCCGCGGCAACGCTCATTTCCAAGCTGCAGGACGAAGGCGGCCTCCTGCTTTCCGGAATGGGTTTCTCGCTCGCCGAATCCTCGCGCCGAGCGGCTGAGGATGCGTTAACCCAACAAGCGGTGAAGAGCTGGCAGGCCCGCGCGCAGCAAGCATCGCAGGCGCTCGGCTTTGCGGGCTGGCGCACCGGTCGCGTATCGGTGCAAACCGGGGACACCTCGCGGCCGTATCCGGTCATGCGTGGGCAGGTCGCAAGCTACGCAGGGGCTGCGCCGGTGGCGCTGGAAGCTGGAACGAGCGACGTGAGCGTTACCGTGACCGGCGACGCGCTGCTCGAACAACCGCGGCCGCGGTAGATGCGAATTTGTGGGTGCGAATTTGTGGGTACGAATTTGTGGGTGCGAATTCATTCGCACGGGCTGCATCCACCATCGCGACCGAATAAATTCGGCCCTACAATCCATCATGCCCATTGGTGCGAATTTGTGGGTGCGAATTCATTCGCACGCGCTGCGTCCACCATTGCGCCCGAATGAATTCGAGCCTTACCCCGGTCCGGTCATTCGCTCCGGACGCACCCAGGCATCGAATTCCTTTTCGGTGACGTAGCCGGTCGCGAGCGCCGCCTGCTTGAGCGTCGTTCCCTCGCGGTGCGCTTTCTTGGCGATTTCCGCGGACTTGTCGTAGCCGATGTGGGGATTGAGCGCGGTCACCAGCATCAGGGATCGCTCGAGCAGCTCGCCGATGCGGACGCGGTCCGGCTCGATGCCTCTCGCGCAATGCTCGTCAAAGCTTCGCATTCCATCGCCAAGCAAACGCACGCTTTGCAGGACGTTATGGATGATGAGGGGCCGGTAGACATTGAGCTCGAAGTTACCCGACGCGCCCCCCATCGCCACCGCGACGTCGTTGGCCATCACCTGCGCCGACAGCATGGCCAGCGCCTCGCACTGCGTCGGGTTGACCTTGCCCGGCATGATCGAGCTTCCCGGTTCGTTTTCGGGAATCGTGATTTCGCCCAGGCCGGAGCGCGGCCCGCTGGCCAGCCAGCGGATATCGTTGGCGATTTTGGTGAGCGCCGCCGCGAGCGACTTCAGCGAGCCTTGCAGGTTCACCAGAGCGTCAGCCGCCGCCATCGCTTCGAACTTGTTTGGCGCCGAAATAAACGGCAACCCGGTAACTTCGGCGATATCGGTCGCGACTCGCGTTCCGAATTCGGGATGCGTATTAAGCCCGGTGCCGACCGCCGTTCCGCCAATCGCCAGCTCGTAGCAGTGGGGTAGCGCCGCGTCGATGTGCGCGCGGGCATGAGCCAGCTGCGAGGCATACCCGGAGAATTCCTGACCGAGCGTGAGCGGCGTCGCGTCCTGCAGATGGGTGCGGCCGATCTTCACAATAGGCTTGAAATCCCTAGCTTTGGCGGCAAGCGTGGAGTGCAGCCCGTCGAGAGACGGCAACAGCTTCCGCACCACCGATTCCGTCGCCGCAACGTTCATCGCGGTCGGAAACACGTCGTTCGACGACTGCCCGCGATTGACGTCGTCGTTCGGATGCACGAGCTTCCCCTCCCCGCGCGATCCGCCGAGAATCTCCGACGCGCGATTGGCAAGCACCTCGTTGACGTTCATGTTGGTCTGGGTTCCGGATCCTGTCTGCCATACGGCGAGAGGAAACTCGCCGTCGTGGCGGCCGTCGAGCGCCTCGTCTGCGGCGGCGACGATTGCGTTGGCGATCCTGGCATCGAGGAT
>VBCZ01000467.1 GCA_005889025.1 Betaproteobacteria bacterium | reverse complement strand
CGACGATCTGTTCGATGCCGCGGTCTGGCGGCGGTATCGATGGTCGATCTTCGACCCTGCGGTCGAAGCTCGCATCCGCGCTCGACGCGGCGTCGAATCCGAAGAATATCTTCGGGCCCTGCACCGGTTCTTCGACTATCGCCTCGAGCGCGCGCGGCGTTTCCTCTGGGCGCTCTCGACGCCCGAGCCAGCGACGCCCATACGCTACGTGCTCTTCGGCGGCGACTGCACGATGACCCCGGCGAGGCTTGCGCTGGAGGACGATGGCGGCGTTCCGATCGCGCGCTTGTATCCGGGCGACATTCGCCAGCGCAAACCGGGAGTGAATTACGACGAGCTGATGCTCGAGCCGGGCGACGGCAAGGTGACCAAGCCATCGCTGCTTGCCCGTGAAACACTCGACCCGAGCGCGCCCCAAAACGAGGACAGCTTCATCCCGATCGCCTACTGGTTCTTTCTCTGCGAGCATCATGCCAAGCTGACCGGCAACATCAACTTCCAGGACAATCTCCTCAATGTCCTGCTGACACGTACGCTGCCCTGGGAGATGACGGCGCCGGCGACACAATAATCGCGTGCACCCCTACGCCAACTTGGCGAGAACGCGATTCATTTCTTCTCTGGAGAAGGCTCGCAACGTCTGGGTCCGGACGTTGCCCTGGGCGCCGATGGCCAATCCAAGCGCGGTCATCGACGAATCGTCGGGTGCTTCGAATATCGCAACGACATCGTAGCTTCCCAGTGTCCAGAAAAACTCCTTTGCTGTCACCCCGAATTTCTTCGCCAATTCCCTTACGGCGTCGGCTCGCTTTGTCGTGTCTTTGGCGTTGCGAATGCCCTGATCTGTGAAAGTCGTGAGCACTATGTAAGTCACCATGATGATTTCTCCTTACGACGTTCGAGGCTAATGAAACAAGCGTCAAGGGCGGCACGGCCTCGAATTGTGCCTGCCTGACGACAAGGTAACCGGCGGTCCCTCTGGCGATGCGATGCTGGACCCATGTGCGTTCGCGTTGCCGCCCGGTCGGGCCGCTCTCTTCCAGTACTTCAGAAGCATCACGAACGTGATGCGGTGCGTCGCCAACAGCGGAGCGAGAGGTCAGACGTAGCGTTCACAACGATCGGACCGCGAACCATGTGACGTAAAACCCTGCCACGATAGCGCCGGCAAGCATCAGGCGGGCGG
Source organism: Betaproteobacteria bacterium (assembly GCA_005889025.1). Taxonomy (GTDB): domain Bacteria; phylum Pseudomonadota; class Gammaproteobacteria; order Burkholderiales; family Casimicrobiaceae; genus PALSA-1003. The sequence continues at coordinate 1,844 of VBCZ01000467.1, read as the reverse complement.
CATTTGCATTGCCATCGAACAGCGCGACCAGCGACTTGAAAAATACTTCCAGCAAGACCAAAAGCGGTGCCAGGACGAAGCCAGTCCAAATGAACTTATCATCCGGTAGTTTCGACGCTGCCAGTCCTCCTGCAATCGCACCCAAAGCAGCCGCCACGACGGTGGCTGCGGCGCTGCGCAAGTTGATGGATGCGTCACCCGGTGTTTCTCGACGCTCGGGCTGTCGGTTGTCCACGGCGTCATTCTCGGCAGATGAAGCTATCACATAGCGATGTTGGCGCGATTGCGGCTGCATACCCGAAGGCCTCCGCTTGAGCATGGCTAGGCACTAATTCTCCACCTTCACAACGAGGTTCGCCTTCGCGGACGGAGAAAACTCCGTCTCATAAGCGGAAAGCAGCCGCTCCAGCATTTTACTGCTCGATCGCCGAGGATTGGTCACGTAAATAGAAAAAGCCGGAACGCGATTGATCCGTTTGATCAGTTGCAGCACGGATACGCCTTCAACGATTACTGGAAGAGGCGAGGTAATCCGGCGTTCGATGATGCGGTTGATCTGATCGTCGAGATGAATGACGTAATCTTGTGCGGGGATCATGAACAGATCCGTTTCGATCAGCGTGACATTGAAGTGCCATGCAAGGTACCGACCAAGGGTGGTTTTTCCGACACCATCTCGGCCATCGATAGTGACGATCACACCGGGTAATCCTCTCAAAACCGGTGTCAGCGCATCAACGACCTGCGAGTAGCAGGGCAGGATGGTGGCCATGGTGCCGCCTAACGAACGACGCGCGCGTCGACTGCCGAGTCAGGCCGCACAACTCATGCTCGTTTTGAGCGATCCAGCCCACGAGGTCCCACGCATTGCAATTCCGATCACGAGCGGGAACATCATTGCGCGGCTACTCCGTGCATTGATAAAGTGACCTTACCCCTAACCACCTCCCACGGGGAAGGGCGTGCGACAGCGCAGTCAAGGGTTGAGGTGACCCGTGCACGTAATTCCAGGCCTACTTCGCGCGCGAATAGGCATACTGCTTGCCATTGATTTTTGATATGAGCACCAACGTTTCGCCATCGACAGAAACGATTTGGTCAGCATCGACTTTTGCCGATTCAGGCAATGGCAGCGAGCTATTTTCATAGTGCCAGATGACCTCGTCGCCCTTGACTTCCCAAGTGCCGGAGAACGTCCAAAACAACCGCCCTTTCACGCTGGACGAGCCGCTGAAGTTCATGTTCGGCATCAGCGTCAACTCCGTGGTCATGGTTTGACCATTCGGCGCAGGCGCCGAGACCGCCCATTTTCCGACGAGCGAAAACGCCGCAATCTCAGCGGTCTGTGCGCCCGCGCACCAGGCACCAAGAAGGAATCCGGAAAAGACGGTCGCGGCGACGATTCGCATGCGACTCCCTCAGGGAGAAGCAACCCCTAGTCTTGTTTCACTGCGCTCGACTCCATGTAGATCGGTTCCCAAATGTGACCATCCAGGTCCTGAAATCCGTGCCCATACATGAAGCCATGGTCTTGCGGCTCGTTGTAGATTGTTCCACCGGCAGCGACTGCCTTGTGAACCATTTCATTCATCTTATCCCGGCTCTCACAAGACAGGCACGCGAGCACTTCTGTGCTTTTCGTTGCGTCACAGGATTGTTTTGGGCGTAAACGTCTTGAACTTGGCATGCGTCAATAGCATGACATGGATGTCCTCGCCCACGATCATGCACGTTGCCGTCTCATCCGTAAACTGGGCGTGCAAGTTGGGCCAGGATGACGGGTGCTAAGCGCCCTTTGGCATCGTCAGGCCCATCGAACGGATGACGCACGGCACGCGCTATCA
>VBCZ01000096.1:927-11074 GCA_005889025.1 Betaproteobacteria bacterium | reverse complement strand
CCGCCTGGCCAAGCGCCTCCTCGAGACGGCGCTCGACCGTCCCCGCGGCGTGCATCAACGAGTACATCACATCGTCCGTTGCTACAGCACGCGTACGTGCTGGATTCTTGGTCGAGCGCTTCTTCATATATGAATAGTGCATGCGGATCGATCCGATGTCAAGCGGACTTCCAGCCTGTCACGGCCTCATGTTCCGGCTGCCGGTGACCCCTTAGGGAGAACTTGCGGAACCCGAAACAATCCAATGAATGTCAACCGTGTCTCCGCGTGTCTGAAACGCGGAAATCCGGCGCAAGTCTCGTCATCGGCAGTGGCGCGAAGGCCTTCGAAATGCGCTATTCGATACCGGACGCAGCAAAAATCCAACCATCGGGCGAAGTCCGGATCCCGGCGCGCGCCGTATTGCTTGAAGGCGCGCTCCAGTTTCCGCCTGAAGCTCAAGGCATCGTAGTCTTTGCTCACGGTTCGGGCAGCAGTCGCTTCAGTCCACGCAACCAGTCGGTCGCGCGCTCCTTGCGCTCAAAGGGTTTTGGAACGTTGTTGTTCGACCTGCTGACCCGGCAAGAGGAAGCGCTCGACCAACGGACGGCTCACCTGCGGTTCGACATCGGGCTGCTCGCCGAGCGGCTGATGGATGCGACGCGCTGGCTCCTCGACACTACCGATTTGGGCGGGCCGGCGATCGGATATTTCGGCGCGAGCACCGGCGCCGGCGCGGCGCTCATGGCGGCAGCCGAGCTCGGCGAGTCTATCGGCGCGGTCGTGTCGCGCGGCGGCCGCCCGGACCTGGCCGCAACCGCGCTGCCGCGAGTCAAGTCACCGACGCTGCTCATCGTCGGCGCCCTGGACGAAGCGGTCATCAGGCTCAACGAGCAGGCGCTGGCGCTGCTATCCACGGAAAAACGGCTCGAGATCGTGCCGGGAGCGAGCCATCTGTTCGAGGAGCCGGGAACTCTGACCGAGGTTGCACGCCTCGCCGGCGCTTGGTTCGAGCGCTACCTTTCGATTTCATCGGCGCATTCCCGACCGGCGCCGCCCACCCCATAAGTTTTCGCGAAAGGGGAGCCATGCTATTTGCGAATCGACACGAGGCGGGTGCCGTTTTAGCCGGCTTGCTGAAGCACTACGCCAATCGACCCGATGTGCTCGTCCTCGCGCTGCCGCGGGGCGGTCTGCCGGTGGCGTTCGAGGTGGCGCAAGCGCTCAACGCTCCCCTCGACGTCTTTGTCGTCCGCAAGCTCGGCGTTCCCGGCCACGACGAGCTTGCGATGGGGGCGATCGCGACCGGCGGCGTTCGCGTCCTGAACGATGACGTGGTCGGATATCTCGGGCTGTCCGACGAAGCGATCGACCGGGTCATGGAGAAGGAGAAAAGGGAATTGGAAAGGCGCGAGCGCATCTACCGCGGCAATCGCGCTCCCCCGAAGGTGCAGGGCCGCGCGGTGATTCTTGTCGATGATGGTCTGGCGACCGGATCAACCATGCGCGCCGCGGTGGCTGCACTGCGCAAGCAGCAACCGTCACGCATCGTTGTCGCTGTGCCGGTCGCGGCACTCGAGGCGTGTGAAGAGCTCGGGTCGGAGGTCGACGAAACGGTATGCGCCGCGACACCGCAACCGTTTCTGGGCGTCGGTCGATGGTATCGAGACTTCTCGCAGACGACCGATGAAGAAGTGCACGAGCTTCTCGCGAGGAGCGCGAATTTCGGCGACAAGATGACGAAGGAGTTCGTCAAATGACCCATTCGACAGATGCCACGCTGGTTCGAACCGTGCGCGACTCCGCACATCCGATTGGCGGCGCTTCGACGGACTACGATCCCTTGCTGGATTTGATTGGCGATGCGCGCTTCGTGCTGCTCGGCGAAGCATCGCATGGCACGCATGATTTTTACGACCAGCGCGCGCAGATCACCAAGCGGTTGATCGAAGAGAAGGGCTTTACGGCGGTTGCGGTGGAAGCCGATTGGCCGGACGCGTATCGAGTCAACCGTTACGTGCGCGGCACGACCGATGATGCCGGCAGCGAGGAGGCGTTGTCCGGCTTCAAGCGCTTTCCCACCTGGATGTGGCGCAACGCGGACGTGCTCGATTTCGTGGGCTGGCTGCGCGAGCACAACGATGCGGCCGGCGCGGCAGCGAAAGTGGGCTTCTATGGGCTCGATCTGTACAGTCTGCACGCCTCGATCGAAGCGGTGCTCGCCTATTTGCGCAAGGTCGATCCGGAAGCGGCAAGACGGGCGCTTTACCGCTATTCTTGCTTCGATCACTTCGGCGAGGACACCCAGGCGTATGGCTATGCTGCAAGCTTCGGCCTGGCCGAATCATGCGAGGACGAAGTGCTGGGCCAGCTCATCGAGCTGCGGCAGCGCGCCGCCGCCTATACCAAGCGGGACGGCCGCGTCGGCGACGACGAGTTTTTCTTTGCCGAGCAGAACGCTCGGCTGGTGAAGAATGCGGAACAGTATTACCGATCGATGTTTCGCGGCCGCGTCGAATCGTGGAACAGGCGCGATACGCATATGGCCGAAACCCTGGATGCGCTCGCTGCGCACCTCGGCAGCCGCGGCCCCAAGGCGAAGATCGTGGTATGGGAGCACAACTCGCATCTCGGAGACGCGCTACGGCCGCGAGTCAGTGCTGGTCGGATTCACCACCCATCACGGGACCGTCACCGCGGCATCGAATTGGGATGGGCCGGCGGAGCGCAAGCGCGTCCGCCCCGGTCTCCCGGGCAGTTACGAAGCGCTATTCCATGAGGTCGACATCCCGCGCTTCATGCTCGACCTTCGCGGGAATGCGATTGCAGAACTTCTCCGCGACCCGCGTCTCGAGCGTGCGATCGGAGTCATTTACCTTCCTGAGACCGAGCGCGCCAGCCACTACTTCCATGCGCGGCTCGCCGACCAGTTCGACGCCGTGCTGCACTTCGACGAGACACGGGCGGTCGAGCCGCTCGAGCGCAGTGCCGTGGCCGTTGGTGAAGTCGAGGAAACATTTCCGTCGGGTCTTTAGAAAACGCTTGCCATGCCGACCCTGGACGTCCCGCGCACCGAGTGGGCGGCATTTCTCGACACGTTCAGCCGGCAGCACGAGCGATGGCTGATCACGGTCGAAGTTCTTACTCCCGAGCTCGGCGCGCATAGAGAGGTGCGAGACAAGCCGCTTGTCGGCATCAGCGAAGATCGGAAACGCGGCGACACAGCGAGCATTGCCATTTCTGCCGGAGAACTTCCACAAGACCACGTCACGCACGTCATCCACCGCCCTTCCCGCGTCGCCATGGAACAGACCGAGGAAGGAGCGCATAAAGGACTCCGGATAGAATCCGAAGATGGTGAGACGACGCTGCTGCGCTTTCGGTCCCCGGCGCTGCCCGAGACCCTGGACGGCATGATCTCGCGCTGACCGACACGGGTCGCGACACAAACAAGCTCGGTCACGCAGGGTTCGCTGACGCTGCAACCCTGCATACCGCTCACCCGGCGAGCCATGCGTTGACGTCCTGCTTGAGCTTCTTCAGATCGGGCTCGCGCGTATACATCATGTGTCCCGCGTCGTAATAGCGGTGCACGACCCGCGACAGCAGATCCGGGGGCACATCGAGTTGCGAGAGCGACCAGTCGGTCGCCGAATAAGGCGTGCCGAGGTCGTAGTAGCCACTGGCGACGAATACGCGCAGATGCGGATTGCGGCGCAACGCCCGCGCGAGGTCGGGGCTCGTGGAAGCGTAGCTGTTGCCCTTGTTCTCGCCGCGGTTCCAGTTCCACGCCTTGTGGGTGTCCATCGAAAGCAGGTCGTAGCGATCGTTGCTTTCGATGCCGAGCTCCTCGCTCATATAGGCGTGCGCAGCCATCGTGTATGGCGCCGCAAGGGCCTCGATGCCGGGATCGAATTCATGCTCGGTGCTGCGGCTCGCGCCCATCGGCGCGGTCACGCGCGACTCGAGCCGACCGACGATCCGGCCTTTGTCGCGCAACAGTTCGAAAAAGAAAGTCGTGTCCCCGATGCGCAGATTCTTCTCCTCGACAAGCGCCGGTGCGAGTCCGGTAAGCTCGGCCACGCGCTTGGCGACGCGAGAGCGTTCGCGTCCGGCGAGGCGGGCGCCGGTATGCAGCGCGGGCACATAATCGGCTGCGACGAAGGCTTCCGCCGCGGCGCGCGCCGCCGCCGGCGAGCGCGCGAGGGAGCCGCCGAGCTTGCCGTGGTATTGCGCGGCGCAGGCGAAGGCCGGGAGAAACAGCGCATAGGGCAGGTCGTTGCGCGGTGCAAAGCATAGGGATTGCAGATCCATGGCGCACGACACCAGGATGAGACCCGAGAGCGCGACGCCCATCGAAGAGAGCTTGTCGGCAAGCGCGGCACCGCGCGTCGTTCCATAGCTTTCGCCGACGATGTAGACAGGCGAGCTCCAGCGTTTGTGCTGCGTGAGCCATGCGCGTATGCAATCGGCGATTGCGGCGACGTCGCCGTCGACGCTGAGCATGCGCTTCTTGGCGTCTTCGCTTGCCGTGAACGAGTAACCGGTGTGCGGTGGATCGATAAAAACCAGATCGAACTGCTCGAGCCACGACTGCGCGTTGTCGACCACGCGATACGGAGGGGCGGGCATGCTGCCGTCGTCGTTGATCACTACGCGCTTCGGCCCCAGCGCGCCCAGATGCAGGACATCTTTTTTCAGATAGGCGATGGTGAGCAGCGCAGCCTCGGCATCCCCGCGCTTGTCGTCGATGCCCGGCGCGACGACCGGCATAAACGCGGCGATCGCCTCATAGTCGAGCTTCTGCCGTCCCAGCCTGACGCTGCCAACGCTCTTGCTGGCGCTCTTTGCGAGCAACGCGTCGACCTTCGCGCGCATCTTCTTGTCGGCTTCGCTGGGCGCCGGTGAAGGCGTCGATGCGGGTTCGGTCATGGTTGTCCTTGCAATAGGTCGACAGTTGGAAATGAAGCCGAAGAAAAGGCCCCGCGAAGGGGGCCTTTCTCGAATCGAAGCGCCTCAGCCTCCTTAGCCATTTCGTGAAGCGACGGGCCACATGTCGGCCTCATGCGTCGACTCGCAATTCCCCGTCGATCCCCGCTGCGCGGGGCCCCTCGCCGGGTGGCTCGCGCCGCTAGCCTTCTCCCTCCAGGAAGCTTCGCAGCTTCTCGGAGCGCGAGGGATGCCGCAGCTTGCGCAGCGCCTTCGCCTCGATCTGGCGGATGCGCTCGCGCGTGACGTCGAACTGCTTGCCAACCTCTTCGAGCGTGTGGTCCGTGTTCATTTCGATGCCGAATCGCATGCGCAGCACCTTGGCTTCGCGCGGCGTGAGCGTATCGAGCACGTCCTTGCACACGTCGCGCAGGGACGCGTTGACCGCCGCATCGACAGGCGCCACGGTGCTCGCGTCCTCGATGAAGTCGCCCAGGTGTGAATCATCATCGTCCCCGATAGGCGTTTCCATCGAGATCGGCTCTTTCGAGATCTTGAGGATCTTGCGGATCTTCTCCTCGGGCATTTCCATCTTTTCCGCGAGCAGGGCAGGGTCGGGCTCCTGGCCGGTCTCCTGCAGGATCTGGCGCGAGATCCGGTTCATCTTGTTGATGGTCTCGATCATGTGCACGGGGATGCGGATGGTGCGCGCCTGGTCGGCGATCGAACGCGTGATCGCTTGGCGTATCCACCATGTCGCGTAGGTAGAGAACTTGTAGCCGCGGCGATATTCGAACTTGTCAACCGCCTTCATCAGGCCGATATTGCCTTCCTGGATCAGGTCGAGAAACTGCAGCCCGCGATTGGTGTATTTCTTGGCGATCGAGATCACGAGGCGCAGGTTGGCCTCGGTCATTTCGCGCTTGGCCTTGCGCGCCTTGGCTTCGCCCGTGGACATCTGCTTGTTGATCTCCTTCAAGTCCTTCAAGGGGATCATCACGCGCTTTTGCAGGTCGAGAAGCTTGTGCTGCTGCTCGACGATCGCCTGGCGATAACGCGTCAGGGGCTCGCTGTAGGATTGCTTGGCCGCGATCTCGCGATCGATCCAGCGCAGGGATGTCTCGTGCTCAGGAAAGCGCTTGATGAAGTCGGGACGCGGCATACCGCCCTTGTTGACCACGAGGTCCTGGATCTTGCGTTCGATCTGGCGAATGTTGTCGACTTCGCAGCGCACGCTGTCGCATAGCCGCTCGACCTGACGCGCGCCAAAGCGGATCTGCATGAGCTCGGCGGAGATCTTCTTCTGCAGCTCGAGATATTTGGGCGTCTTGTGCCCGTCTTTTTGCAGCACGCCCAGCATTCTGGTGTAGAGGCGGCGGATCACCGCAAAGCGCTCGAGCGCGGCGACTTTCAGGCGCTCGAGGTTCTCCGCAGCAATGGCGCCGCTATCGTCCTCGCTCTCTTCGCTTTCGTCGATGTCGTCGTCGTCGATCGCTTCGAGCTGTTCGGTAAAGTCCATCAGGCCGTCGACGACGTCGTCGACCTTGAGCTCGTCGCGCTCGATCTTGGAGGCAAGCTCCAGGATCTGCGCAACGGTCATTGGACATGCCGAGATCGCCATGATCATGTACTTCAGGCCTTCCTCGATCCGCTTGGCGATCTCGATCTCGCCTTCGCGCGTAAGGAGCTCGACCGATCCCATCTCACGCATGTACATGCGCACCGGATCGGTCGTGCGGCCGAATTCGGAGTCCAGCGTGGACGCGGCAGCCTCGGCGGCTTCCTCGTCGACGTCGTCGGCCGCGGCGGTCGGCGCAGCCTCGGACATGAGCAGCGTCTCTGCGTCAGGCGCCTCGTCGTAGACCTGAATCCCCATGTCGTTGATCATGGAGATGATGCCTTCGATCTGCTCGGCGTCGAGAATGTCGTCCGGCAGATGGTCGTTTATCTCGGCGTAGGTGAGATAGCTCCTCTCCTTGCCGAGGACGATGAGATTTTTCAGACGCGTCTTGCGCGCCTCCGCCTCTGCAGGCGAGAGCTCGAGCTTGCGCAACTCGACGCTGCCGTTCTTACCGCTGCGAACCTTGCCTTCGGCGAGCGCCTTTTCGGTTCGCTTGGCTGACAGCCGCGCCGCAATTTCACCCGGCGAGGGTTTGCTCAGCGGCGCTCCGGGCTTGCCCGGCGGTACGGCCGCCTTGGCCGGCCCCGGGCGTTTTCGAGACCAACGTCGGCTTGCGCCCGATCGCTCCGCCGCGCGACTTGACCGTCGTCTTGGGCTTCTGTGGCGCCTTGCGCGAAGTACGGAGCTTGGCTTTAGGCGAGGACTTCTTTTTCTTCAGAGCCGCTTTGCGGGCGTGCGTTGCCTTGCGTGGCTTCGCTGCCTTGCGCGGCTTGCTCAATTTGGTTGAGCGGCGCGTGGTGGATTTGCCGCCGCGCGAGGCCGGCTTGCGCAGCGCCCTCTTCGTCTTGACCTTGCGGCCATGCTTGGAGGCGCTGCGTGAATTCTTTCGGGGCTTCGACGTTTTCTTGGCCATGATCGTCCTACGAGTTGGCGCGGACGCTGGCAGGCCGCGCCGCTTGCAATATTCCCTAGTTGGGGGCGCTCGGGAAAACTTCAAATTATAACATGTGGTTATTAGCTTGAGGATCGATTCACGGACTCCCCGCCAGCCGATCCCGCATTAATTGGCGTTGTCGCGCCCGCTCGGCCTCCTCCGGCGACAAATCCACCGGTGCATCGCCGCGCGACCCCTCGCCGTCGCCCCGTTTCTGGGCATTGAGCCAGTACCGCTTTACACCTTCGACAAGCTGGATTTCCAGCAATTCGCCTTCCAGGCCGTCGTTTTCCCCCGCGGTCAATGCCGAGACCAGCGTTTGCTCGTGCGAACTGCCCGAGAAATATTGCATGACTCCCGCTGTCGTCAGGGGCGGCTCGGCCTGCTCGCAGAACGCCACCAGCGCGGACAGCGCGACGCTGTCGGGGTCCGTTCCGCGGGGTTTTGGAACCCTGATCGTGCGCGCAAGTCTGGGCTCGAGGAGGAGGCACTGCGCCAGGCAGCGGATGAGCGAGGGTGTTGATCGCGTTGGGCGCGCGGGCGCTCTTTCCGAGTCTGTCGCAGCCGCTTTCGCCGGGACGAGGGCTAGCATGTCGCGTTCCGCCAAGCCGGCCACCTCCCCGAGCCGCCGGCGCAAGAGCGTTCCCAGCACCGGCGCCGCGAGCTCGGCGAGGAGAGGCTTTGCCGCATTGACCATCGCGGCACGGCCTTCGGCGGTCACCGGAGGATGACGCTGCGCGAGCTCCGCGAGCAGGAATTCCGACAGCGGGATCGCCTTGTCCAGCAAGGCCAGAAACGCCTCTTTGCCGCAGCGACGGACATAATCGTCCGGGTCCTCGCCGTCGGGCAGGAAGAGGAATTTCGCCGCCTTGTCGTCGGCGAGGACGCCGAGCGTGTTTTCCAGCGCCCGCCACGCCGCGCGACGGCCGGCATCGTCGCCGTCGAAACAGAAAACGACCGTATCGGTAAGACGGAAGAGCTTTTGCGCGTGAGCAGGTGTCGTGGCCGTGCCTAGCGTCGCCACTGCGTACTCGATGTCATGCTGCGCCAAGGCGAGCACGTCCATGTAACCCTCCACAACGACCACCTTGCCTGCAGCCCGCACTGCGGGACACGCCTGAAACAGGCCGTAGAGCTCGCGGCCTTTGGAAAATAGCGGAGTTTCCGGGGAGTTAAAGTATTTTGGCTCCCCTTTGTCGAGGATGCGTCCGCCAAAACCGATTACCCGGCCGCTCGAATCGTGAATCGGGAACATGATTCGGTCGCGAAAACGGTCGTAGCGCTTCCTCGACTCCCCGGCAATGACCAGGCCCGCGGTTTCGAGCGTTTTGCCCTGATAGTCGGTGAAAGCATGCGCCAGAGGCTGCCAATCGTCGGGGGCGTAGCCGATGCCGAAGCGCGCAGCGACCGGTCCAGTAAGACCGCGTGCTTTCAGATAGTCGATTGCACGGTCCGAATCGCGCAGCTTGCTCCGATAGTATTTCGCGGCCTGCAGGAGCACGCCGGACAAATCCAGAGCTTCGCCTCGCTTTGTCTCGTCTGTTCCGTCTGCGGCGCGCGGCACATCGAGTCCCGCGTCGCGGGCAAGCTCCTCGACCGCTTCCGGAAAGGGCCGGCCCCCGAACTCCATCAGGAAACCGATGGCGGTGCCATGGGCGCCGCATCCGAAGCAATGGTAGAACTGCTTGGATGGGCTCACCGTGAACGAAGGAGTCTTTTCGCTGTGAAACGGACAGCAGGCGATGAAGTTAGCGCCCGCTTTTTTTAGTGGGACGTGCCGATCGACGACTTGCACAATGTCGACCCGTGACAACAACGTCTGTATGAAATCGCTTGGAATCAATGATTTATTGTTACAGAAAAACTAAAGCAGGCCGCCGGCCTCCCATTTCATTATAGGCGACGAATTCCCTATCGTGAGTTCCAAAAACGCTACCCCGAGAGCCTTGCCTTGACCTTGGTCGATACTTCGCCCATATCGGCGCGACCGGAAAGCCTGGCTTTAAGTAACGCCATCACCTTGCCCATGGCGGACACGCCGGAGGCGCCAGTCTCCTCCACTGCGGCTGTGATCAGGGCGTCGATTTCCTCCGGGGTCAGCGGCCGAGGCATGTAACCCCTAAGCACATCGATCTCCGCTTTCTCGGCGGCAGCGAGATCCAGCCGGGCGCCCGCCTCGAACTGCGCTATCGACTCACGCCGCTGCTTGATCATCTTGTCGATGACGACGACGACGTCGGCGTCCGACAGCTCGACGCGCTCATCGACTTCCTTTTGCTTGATGCCTGCCAGAAGCATCCGGATGGTGGACAGCTTGGCCGGTTCGCGGGCGCGCATCGCGGCCTTCATGTCTTCGACGATGCGGGACTTGAGCGACATCGACAACTCCTTTGGCTGACGCCAATGCAAAAGGGGCGAATCGCTTCGCCCCTTTTGCCGTCAAAATACCTGAGCTCAGTACAGTTTCGGCGGCAATTGCTGGCTGCGCAGGCGCTTGTAGTGGCGCTTTACCGCAGCGGCCAGTTTTCTCTTGCGTTCTGCCGTGGGCTTTTCGTAAAACTCCCTGGCGCGAAGCTCGGTGAGCAGGCCGGTCTTTTCGATGGTGCGCTTGAAACGCCGCAGGGCAACTTCGAACGGCTCATTTTCGCGGACACGAACGCTGGGCATTGGCGGAAGATCCCTCG
>VBCZ01000096.1:0-798 GCA_005889025.1 Betaproteobacteria bacterium | reverse complement strand
GCGGCGTCGTCCCGGAGCTCGCATCGAGAGATCACATCCGCCGGGTGGTGCCGCTCACTGAGCAAGTCGTTGCCGAAGCGGGCATGGCGATCCGCGATATCGATGGGATCGCCTACACGCAGGGCCCCGGACTTGCCGGCGCGCTCCTGGTCGGCGCGAGCGTCGCCACGGCGCTGGGCTTCGCACTCGGCAAGCCCGTGCTTGGAGTGCACCATCTCGAAGGGCACCTGCTTTCCCCGCTGTTGGGCGATCCCAAGCCCGCCTTCCCGTTCGTGGCGCTGCTCGTCTCGGGGGGACACAGCCAGCTTTTTGCTGTGGCCAGCGTGGGAGACTACACGCTGCTCGGCGATACACTGGACGACGCCGCAGGCGAAGCATTCGACAAGACCGCCAAGCTTCTAGGACTTCCCTATCCCGGCGGCCCCGCGCTGGCCAGGCTCGCGCAAAGCGGCCGGCGCGGCGCCGTTGCTCTGCCACGGCCCATGAAGGACAGCGGCGATCTCGACATGAGCTTCTCGGGGCTCAAGACCGCCGTCGCGACGCTGGCGCGGCGCGAGCCTCTCATCGCGCAGAGAAAAGCCGATATCGCGCGCGAGTTCGAGGATGCGGTCGTCGATGTGCTCGTCGCGAAATCGCTTGCCGCGCTCGAGCAGACGGGAATGCAGAGGCTGGTCGTCGCAGGAGGAGTCGGCGCCAACCGCAGGCTTCGTGACACCCTTGCCGCGGCGGCCCGCGCGCGCGGCGCGGAGGTGTTCTATCCCGATCTGGAATTCTGCACCGACAATGGCGCCATGATCG
>VBCZ01000466.1 GCA_005889025.1 Betaproteobacteria bacterium | reverse complement strand
CGGCGTCGCACTGATCTTTGGCGGAGCGCTGGTTTTCGCAGCGATGTATGTCGGCTCGATCGATGCCATGTACGGCACCGCTTACGGGGCGATGGCGCTAACGAAGAGCATCCTATTCGCCATCCTCCTGCTGCTCGGACTTGCTAACTTCGGTGCCGTGCGCCGATTTGCCGCTGATGGCGCGGCGGTCGAGCGCGTTCGTCGCTTCGTCGAAGTCGAAATGGGCGTAGGGTTTGCAGTCCTGATGACGGCAGCGTCCATCACATCGCTGCCTCCCGCCGTCGACCTGGTCGAGGATCGCGTTGCGATATCCGACGTCATTGTGCGCATGACGCCCGCGCTTCCGCGGCTGTCGAGCCCGGACCACGCGGCGCTCGCGCTTTCTAAGCTGCAGGCACGCCTCGACGATGAGTCGCGGACGGAACAAAGATCGACACGAGCGCCTGCCTTCGTGCCCGGCAGCGGCGCGCTGCCGCCGCGAAACGCGTATGACATTGCCTGGTCCGAATACAACCACCATTGGGCCGGGTTGCTCGTGGCGGTGATGGGGCTCGCCGCACTTGTACAATGCAGCGCCCGCGCGCCCTGGTTGAAACACTGGCCGCTGCTGTTCCTTCTGCTCGCCGCGTTCCTGTTCCTGCGCGCCGATCCCGAGGTATGGCCGATGGGCGAGATCGGGCTGATCGAAAGCTTGAAGGATCCCGAGGTCGCCCAGCATCGGCTGTTCGTGGTGCTTATTGTCGCCTTCGCGTTTTTCGAATGGGGCGTGCGCACAGGGCGCATCGCGTCGCGACGGCTGTCGCTTGTTTTTCCGTCGCTGATCGCGTTGGGCGGCACGCTGTTGCTGACGCATTCGCATGCGCTCGGCAATATGAAAGAAGAGCTCCTCATCGAGTGGACGCATTTGCCGATCGCCGTGTTGGGCGTCACGGCTGGATGGGCGCGTTGGCTCGAAGTCAAGGCGCCGGATCCGGAGGAGCGTTGGGCCGGATGGCTCTGGCCCGTCTGTTTTGTCCTCATCGGACTCCTGTTGCTCGGATACCGGGAAGCCTGACCTTGGCGCAGGAATTCGCCAACCCATGACTGCGACAACCATCGGGCAGGTCGTAGCGGCTTGTGCGCGCCGGCCGTGGGTCGTGATCGCGGTCGCCGCGGCGCTTTGCGCAGGCGCATTCACCTATATCGCGGGACATTTTGCGATCGACACCGACAGCGCCAAGCTGATCCCCGAGGACGTCCCCTGGCGCAAGCGCGAGCTTTCGTTCGACGCCGCATTTCCGCACCGAGTGGACCTCATCGCCATCGTGGTCGACGCCGCGACGCCGGAGCTCGCCGAACAGGCGGCCGCCGCGTTGACGCAGCGCTTATCGAGCGACACGCGGCTCTTCCGTGCCGTATGGCGTCCCGACGGCGGCGCATTCTTCGATCGTGAGGGACTGCTATTCGAATCGACGGACGACCTCGCGCAGACGATGCAACGCTTGATTGCAGCGCAACCGTTACTGGGTACCCTTGCCGCGGACACCAGCGTGCGCGGGCTGATGGACGTGCTATCGCTTCTCGTCGCCGGGGTGCAGGATGATCCAGCGAGACAGGACGAGCTTGCGCGGCCGCTCGTCCGGCTCGCCGATGCGTTCGAGACCACCGTCGCCGGCCGGATGCCGGCATTCTCGTGGCGCAGCCTGATCACCGGGCGCGCTCCCGATCCGCGTGAGCTGCGCCGCTTCATCCTCGTCCAGCCGCTGCTGGACTACCGCGCGCTGCAGCCCGGCGAGCGCGCCAGCGCAGCGATTCGTCAAGCCGCGCACGACCTTCGGGTCGATGCCGATAGCGGCGTCCGGGTGCGGCTCACGGGTCCCGTGCGCCTCGCCGACGAGGAGTTCGCGACTCTTGCCGAAGGCGCCGCGCTCAATGCGATGGTGACGATGCTCTGCGTCATCGCATTGCTATGGATCGCGTTGCGTTCGGTGCGCCTGATCGCGGCGATCTTGCTGAGCCTTGCCGTCGGCCTGATCGTTACTGCGGCATTCGGCCTTGTCGTGTTCGGCACGTTCAACCTGATCTCGGTCGCCTTCGCCGTGCTCTTTGTCGGTCTCGGCGTCGACTTCGGCATCCAGTTTTGCGTGTGCTATCGCGCCAAGCGCCACGCGGGCGAGGACTTGTGTCTCGCGCTGCGGGATGCCGGCGGGGAAGTCGGCGGAGCGTTGGCGCTCGCCGCCGCGTCGACTGCAGCCGGGTTCTACGCGTTCCTGCCGACCGAGTACCGCGGCGTGTCGGAGCTGGGCGTGATCGCCGGCACCGGGATGATCGTCGCCTTCGTTGCCAGCATCACGTTGCTGCCCGCGCTGCTCGCGCTGTTGCGTCCGCCGGGTGAGCCGGCGGGCGTAGGGTACGTCGCGCTCGCTCCTCTCGACCGGTTTCTCGCGCAGCATCGCCGCGGGATATTCGTCGTTGCCGCGCTCATCGCGGCCGCCAGCCTCGCGCTGCTGCCGCGGCTGCAGTTCGACTTCAACCCGCTGCACCTGCGCAGCGCCCATGTCGAATCGGTGGCGACACTGCTCGACCTGATGGACGATCCGTACACGGCGCCCAACACCATCGACGTGCTTTCGCCTTCGGTTGCCGATGCCGCGGCGCTCGCGCGGCGGCTTGAGCAACTGCCCGAAGTTGATCACGTCATCACTCTCGCGAGTTTCGTGCCTGAACGGCAGGACGACAAACTGGCGCTGATCGAGGATGCAGCCCTCCTGCTCGATCCGATGCTCAATCCCGGCCACGCCAAGCCTCCTGCCAGCGACGAGGAAACCGCACACGCTATGGCACGCGCGGCGCAAGCGCTCGATCAGTTTGCAAGCGCGCATCCCGGCACCGCCCTAGCCGCTGTCGCGGCGCGTCTCGGTCACGCTGTGGGCGCACTTGCGCGAGGCGATCCCGAGCAGCGCGAGCGTGCGCGAACGGCGCTGATTCCAGGATTGGCGACGATGCTCGGTCAGCTACGCGCCGCGATGCAAGCCGGCCCGGTAACGCTTGCGAGCTTGCCGGACGAGCTTCGGCGCGACTGGGTTGCGGCCGATGGGCGCGCTCGAATCGAAGTGTTCCCCAAGGGGAACGCGAACGATAACCAGACGCTGCGCCGCTTCGTTGCCGCGGTTCGGGCGCTCGCACCCGAGGCGACAGGCGCTCCGGTTTCGATCCAGGAATCGAGCCGCACGGTCGTGCGGGCGTTTCTGCTGGCGGGCCTGTGGGCGCTGCTCGCGATCGTCGTGCTGCTCGCGTTGACCCTGCGCCGGACGGCCGATGTCCTGCTGACGCTCGCGCCGCTCATGCTCTCGGGGCTCGCCACGCTTGCGATCTGCGCTGCTATTGGCCTCCCGCTCAATTTCGAGAACATCATCGCGCTGCCTCTCCTGTTCGGCATCGGCGTCGCGTTCAACATCTACTTCGTCATGGCGTGGCGAGCGGGCCGCGGAGAGCTGCTGCAATCGAGCCTGGCGCGCGCCGTGATCTTCAGCGCGCTCACCACCGGAACGGCGTTTGGCAGCCTT
>VBCZ01000100.1 GCA_005889025.1 Betaproteobacteria bacterium | reverse complement strand
TTCATCGCCTACTGGCGCATCGTCGACGTGCGCAGGTATTACCAGGCGGTCACCGGAGACGAGGAGGCGGCGAAGCGCCGACTGGCGCAATCGATCCGCGCCAACCTCGCGCAGGAAATCAACAAACGCACGGTGCACGAGACGATTTCAACCGAGCGCGACAAGATCATGACCGAGGCGCGTCAGAAGGCGGACGCCGACGCCAAGAGCATCGGCGTCGAGGTCGTCGACGTCAGGTTGCGGCGGGTCGAGCTTCCCGACGAGGTGCTGGCGCAGGTCTATCAGCGCATGGAATCCGAACGCAAGCGCGTCGCCAACGAGCTTCGCTCGCAGGGGGCGGCCGACTCCGAGAAAATCCGCGCCGACGCGGATCGTCAGCGCGAGATCATTCTCGCCGACGCGTACAAGCAAGCGCAGAAGATCAAGGGCGAGGGCGACGCGCGCGCATCCGCGATCTATGCCGGCGCGTACGGGCAGAATCCCGAGTTCTATTCGTTTTATCGCAGCCTGGAAGCATACAAGGCGACGTTCCGAAACAAGAGCGACGTCATGGTTCTCGATCCCAGCTCCGATTTCTTTCAGTATCTCAAGCAGCCGGCCGGCGCACGAGCCGCGCCGCGCGCACCCAAGTAAGCGCGCACACGGACGACGGCATGCCGGATTACTTCCTGGCGGCGTGCGCGCTTGTGCTGGTCCTGGAAGGCCTCATGCCGTTGCTCGCGCCGCGGATATGGCGCGACGCCTTTCGGCGGCTCATCGAGCTCTCCGATGGCCAGCTGCGTTTTGTCGGATTAATCTCGATCGGCATCGGCGCCGTCCTGTTGATGGTGTTTTATGCGTAAGTGGATCCTGCCCGAGTACATCGAGGACATTCTCCCGGCGGAAGCCGAGGCGATCGAGGAGCTCCGCCGTACCCTGCTCGATCACTTTCGCGCCCAGGGTTATCGGCTAGTCCAGCCGCCGCTGGTCGAGCATCTCGATTCGCTGTTGACCGGCACCGGGCATGACCTCGAGCTGCAGACATTCAAGGTCGTCGACCCGTTATCGGGCCGACTTCTAGGGATCCGGGCCGACATCACGCCGCAGGTTGCCCGCATCGATGCGCATTTGCTCAACGAGGCCGGCGTCACGCGGCTTTGTTATGCAGGCAGCGTGCTGCGAACCGTCGTCGCAGGCCTGGCAAGCACGCGCGAAGTCCTGCAGATCGGCGCCGAGCTCTACGGCGACGCCGAGGTGGGCGCCGATTGCGAAGTCTTGAGCCTGCTGCTGTCGTCGCTCGGCAAGGCGGGCGTGCGCGGCTTGCACGTCGATCTGGGCCATGTCGGCGTCTATCGGGCGCTTGCCAACGGAGCGCACATCGCAGGTCACAACAGCGACAGCGAGCTCTTCGCGGCGATGCGAACCAAGGACGTCCCCGGCGTCGCCGAATTGACGTGCAAGCTCCCGTCGGCGTGGCGCGATGCGTTTGCCGCGTTGCCGACGCTCTACGGCCCCGCCGAAAGCGTGCTCGCGGCCGCGCGCGAGCGCTTGCCGGATACGCCGTCGATCGACAGCGCGTTGTCGGCGCTGTCGACGCTTGCGCAGACCGCGGCGCCACACGTCGAGGCCTTGCACATCGACCTGGCCGACCTGCGCGGCTATCACTATCAGACCGGCGCCAGCTTTTCGGTCTTCACCGCGGGAGAATCCAATGCCATCGGACGCGGCGAGCGCTACGACGGGATCGGCAAGGCGTTCGGCCGTGCACGTCCCGCCACGGGATTTACGCTCGACTTGCGCCAGCTCGCCGGCGTCGCCGGCCGCCAGCGCTGAACAGAACGCGGCATGGGCAAGAACGTCGTCGTTATCGGCACGCAGTGGGGGGACGAAGGCAAGGGCAAGGTCGTCGATTGGCTGACCGAGCACGCGCAAGGCGTGGTGCGCTTCCAGGGCGGCCACAACGCAGGGCACACCCTGGTCATCGGCGAGAAGAAAACGGTGCTGCGCCTGATTCCGTCGGGAATACTGCGCCAGGGAGTCCGCGTCTACATAGGCAACGGCGTAGTGGTCTCGCCCCCGGCGCTGCTGGATGAGATCGGCGAGCTCGAGTCGGCGGGCATCGACGTACGCTCACGCCTCGCGATCTCGCCGTCGTGCCCGCTCGTTCTGCCATCGCACGTCGCGCTGGACCAGGCGCGGGAAGCGGCCATGGGCGAGACCCGGATCGGCACCACCGGGCGCGGCATCGGGCCGGCGTACGAAGACAAGATCGCGCGGCGAGCGTTGCGCGTGCAGGATCTTTTTTACAGCGAGCGTTTCGCCGCCAAGCTCGAAATCTGGATGCAACGCTTTCGCTCGCGGAGGCGCTGCGGCCCATGGTGGCGGACGTCGCCGCGCTCCTTCAGCACGCGCGCGCGCGCGGCGATTCGCTGCTGTTCGAGGGGGCGCAGGGAGCGCTGCTGGACATCGATCACGGCACGTATCCCTACGTTACTTCGTCGAATTGCCTGGCGGGCGCCGCCGCGCCCGGCTGCGGTATCGGCCCGCAGATGCTCGATTACGTCCTGGGTATCGTCAAGGCGTATACCACGCGCGTGGGCACGGGGCCGTTTCCGACCGAGCTTTGCGACGATACCGGTGCGGTGCTCGCGAAGCGCGGCAACGAATTCGGATCGGTCACCGGTCGGCCGCGGCGCTGCGGATGGCTGGACCTCCCCGCGCTCAAGCGCTCGCTGCAATTGAACGGGGTCGACGGCTTGTGCATCACCAAGCTCGACGTGCTCGACGGGATGGACTCGATCAAGATCTGCGTCGAATACAATGTCGCGGGCAAGCGGGTCGATCTTTTGCCCACCGGCGCGGAAGCCGTCGCGGCATGCGAGCCGGTATACGAGGAGCTGGCCGGCTGGCGGGAAAGCACGTTCAGGGTGAAAAGCTTCGACGCGCTTCCGGTCAACGCGCAGGCGTACCTGATGCGCATCGAAAAATTGACCGGCGTGCCGATTGCGATGGTTTCCACCGGACCCGAGCGCGACGAGACGATACTGATGCACCATCCGTTCCACTGACGATACGCGCAGAAACAACACGATGAGCCTGCACGTCAGTTGGGAGGAATACAACGCACTCGTCGAACGGCTCGCTTTCCAGATTCACGAGTCGGGTTGGCGCTTCAATCAAATCATCTGTATCGCGCGCGGCGGCTTGCGCGTCGGCGACGTCCTCTCCCGCATCTACGAGTCGCCGCTGGCGATTCTTTCCACGCATTCGTATGCGATGGACGGAGGCACGACGCGCGGCGAGCTCATCATCGCCGAGCACATGACGATGACTGCGCCGCGCCTCGGCGATCACGTGCTGCTCGTCGACGACATGGTCGATTCGGGTCATACGCTGGAGACGGTCCACAACGAGTTGCCACAACGCTTTCCGCACATCCAGGACCTGCGCACCGCCGTGGTCTGGTACAAGGCGCGCTCGGTTTTCAAGCCGGACTATTACGTCAGCTATCTTGCCGACAGTCCGTGGATCCATCAGCCTTTCGAGATCTACGACAATCTTCGCCCGGAGGGGCTCAAAGCGCGGATGAAGTAAACGATCGAGAAGCCCGGCGCGAAGTCTTTTCCCGGAGCCGCTCACGGCGTCGACTGTGGATTGCGAGGTTTGGCAAACAGCAAACAAAAAGCCCGCGCGCGACGGGCTTGGTCGGATTGCCTGTGGTGGGGTGGAATGCTATCGTGGTGCCCAGAAGAGGACTCGAACCTCCACAGTGTTGCCACCGCTAGGACCTGAACCTAGTGCGTCTACCAATTCCGCCATCTGGGCGAAGGCAAGCCTCTAATTTTACGAAAGAGCCCCTGCATTGTCAAAGAAACAGCGCGCCACGCCAAGCGTGAAAAAGACCGCGCGCAATACCATCCGCGATCGCGCCAGCCTCGAACCAATGACCTGGAATCGCGGTCGCGGCGCCGGCTCGTCCGCAGCGACGTCGATATTCCCAGCCGCGAGCTCATTCTCGACTATCTGCGTGAGCGCGGCGTGCCGATGCGCGGCGATGATATCGCCCGCGAGCTTGGCGTAGAGAAGGACGACGCGCGCGAAGCATTCGACGGGCGCATCGCCGCGATGACGCGCGATGGCCAGTTGATGACGAATCGCAAAGGCCAGGTCTGCGTCGTCGCCAAGGTCGACCTCGTCACCGGCACGGTGCAGGGACATCCCGACGGCTTCGGCTTCCTCGTTCCCGACGACGGCGGACCGGATTTTTTTCTTCCGCCGAAGGAGATGCACAAGGCCCTGCACGGCGATCGCGCGACCGCGCGTCAGGTCGGGGTCGACAAGCGCAACAGGCCCGAAGGCGTGATTGTCGATGTCCTCGAGCGCGCGAATCGGGAAATCGTCGGCAGGATCTACGAGGATCGCGGCATCGCCTGACATGCGCGGCGCGGCAAAGCCCGGACAGGTCGTCGTCGCGGAACTGATCGAGCAGCCAAGTGCGCATCGCGAGGCCATCGCGCGCGTCGTGAACGTGCTCGGCAACTACACCGACCCGGGAATGGAAATAGAGATTGCGCTGCGCAAGCACGATCTGCCGCATGTCTTCTCCACCGCCGCCCGACGGCAGGCCGCTCGTCTTCCCGACACCGTGCAGAAAGCGGATCGCAAAGGGCGCGCAGACGTCACCGCGCTGCCGCTGGTGACGATCGACGGCGAAACCGCGCGTGACTTCGACGATGCAGTGTACTGCGAGCGCGCAGGCAAGGATTTTCGCCTCGTTGTCGCCATTGCGGACGTGAGTCACTACGTTGCCGATGGCGACCCGCTCGATGCCGATTCTCGCGATCGCGGCACGTCGGTGTACTTTCCGCGCCGGGTGATTCCGATGCTGCCCGAAGCGCTCTCCAACGAGCTTTGCTCGCTCAAGGCTGGTGTCGATCGGCTTTGCATGGCGTGCGACATGTCGATCACGGCGAAGGGCGAGATCACCGGGTATCGTTTCTATCCCGCAGTGATGCATTCGAGGGCGCGTCTCACCTACAACCAGGTGTGGTCCTGGCTTTCGCAACATCGCACCCACGGCGATGACGGCGCGGCCGAGCTGTTGCCGCATCTGCGCGATCTCTACGCGCTGTACAAGGTGCTTGCCGCCGCTCGAGCGCGCCGCGGCGCGCTCGACTTCGAGACCATCGAGCTCGAGCTGAAATTCGATCCGCACGGAAAGATCGAGAGCATCGTGCCCGTCGTGCGCAACGAAGCGCACAAGCTCATCGAGGAATGCATGCTCGCGGCAAACGTCTGCGCCGCGGGGTACTTGCTCCAAAGGAAGCATGCGGCGCTCTTTCGCGTGCACGAGGGTCCGACGCCGGAGAAGCTCACCGCGCTCAAGGAATTTCTGGCCGGCAGCGGGCTCTCGCTTGGCGGAGGCGAGCATCCCACGCCTGCGGATTACGCCAAGCTGCTCGCCAGGATCAAGGACCGGCCCGATTTCAACCTGCTGCAAACGGTGTTGCTGCGCTCGCTGCAGCAGGCGGTGTACAGCCCCGAGAACGTCGGGCACTTCGGCCTCGCCTATGACGCGTATGCCCATTTCACCTCTCCCATCCGACGCGGACGCTACCGGCCATCGGCCGCATCCTGGGCCGAGCTCGGCGTGCGTTGCTCCCTGACCGAGCGGCGCGCAGACGACGCGACTCGCGACGTCGAAAACTGGCTCAAGTGTTATTTCATGCAGGACCGCATCGGAGAGCTCTTCACGGGAACCGTCAGCGGCGTCACCCATTTCGGCTTGTTCATTACCCTCGACGGACTCAACATCGACGGGCTCGTGCACGTCACCGAGCTCGGCAACGATTATTTCCACTTCGACGCCGTCCACCACAAGCTCAGTGGCGAGCGCAGCGGCATGATCTATCGTCTGGCCGACCGCATCACGGTGAAGGTTGCGCGCGTCGACCTCGATGCAACCAAGATCGACTTCGTGCTCGCCGCCGCCGACGCTTCCGCCTATCGCGGGGCGCAAAAGAAACAGCGCCCGGGTTCGAGACCCTGACGCGTCGTCGCTCCTCGAAGCAGCCTGACACCCGGGATGATCGCGACGGTCGGCACCGAGACAGTGATAGTTCAGGCGCCGGTCATTCCGACACCGTCGCTCAAGCAAGTGGCCAAGCTCGCCGGCGCAAGCTCCATCGAAGCCTTGCCCACGACCGACACGCAGGCGTTCCGACTCGCACCTGCGGGTAATCGCGCGGCGGTTGCCGCCTTCTGCGCCGAATCGCTTCTCGATTTTGCCTTCGTGCCCCCGGATCAGCGCCTCGACCGCGTGCGGTTGGCGGCAATCGACATGGATTCGACGCTCATCACCATCGAGTGCGTCGACGAAATCGCCGACATGCTCGGAATCAAGCGTGAGGTCGCCGCGATCACCGAGTCCGCCATGCGCGGCGAGATCGATTTTCGCCAAAGCCTGAAGCAGCGCGTCCGCCTGCTCACAGGTCTCGACATGTCCGCGCCGCAACGCGTCTACGACGAGCGGCTGCGCCTGTCGCCCGGCGCCGAGCGCATGCTCGCAGGATTTCGCAGCGTCGGCGCCAAAACGCTGCTGGAGTCGGGCGGATTCACGTTCTTCACCGAACGGCTGAAGGCGAGGCTGGGGATCGATTACACCGTGTCCAATATTCTGGAGATCGCCGACGGCAAGTTGACGGGCCGCATCCAGGAAAACATCGTCGATGCCACCGTCAAGGCCGAGTGGATCCGCCGCCTCGGCAACGAGCTCCGTGGGAGCGACGGGCTGATCGTCGGCATCTGCGACGGCGCCAACGACTTGCCGATGCTGGCAAACGCCGACATCAGCATCGCCTATCGCGCCAAGCCCATTGTTCGCGCGCGCACCACCTATGCCATCGACCAGTGCGGACTGGACGCGATCCTGAATGTGTTTATCCACAATCCTTGATTCGTAGCTTCGGTCATGATCATTCCGAAATATCAAAATTGGGCCGCAGCTCAGTTACCACAATGAGCCGGGGCGACGACAGTCATGTTGAACGCGCTGCGCCATGACTTGGCGAGGCCGGTGCCCGTCGTTCAATCCTCTTCGAAATCGCCTTCGTCCATCCACGCCATCTGGATCGCCTCGAGGATCTTCTCGCCGCTGTGCTTGGGGTCGTCGTCAAAATCCGGAAGCTCGATGACCCATCGCCTCAAGTCGGTGAACAGGACGTTTCTGGGGTTGATGTCAGGATGCTGCTCGGCCAGCGCAATCGCAATGTCGCGGGTGTCGGTCCACTTCATTTGGTTTCTTTGGCGTAATTGATCGTGTACTTCGGAATCTCTATCACGAGCTTCTGGTCGCCGACCTTCGCCTGACACGAGAGGCGGGACTGGGGCGTCAGTCCCCATGCACGGTCGAGCAGGTCGTCCTCGTCCTCCGAAGAAGGTTCCAGCGAATTCAAGCCCTCGCGCACGATGACGTGACACGTCGTGCATGCGCACGATTTTTCGCACGCATGCTCGATCTCTATCCCATGATCGAGCAGATTGTCGCAGATCGACTCGCCCTTGGCGGCTTCGAAGGTCTTCCCCTCGGGGCAAAGCTCGGCGTGCGGCAGGACGACGATTTCGGGCATGGAAGCGCTACGCTCGCTTTGGCACGAACTCAGTCGTTCAGCGCGTCGATGCTGCGCCCGGTCAGCGCTTGCGCGACGCTTCGGTCCATGCGACGCGCGGCGAAGTTCTCGCTGGCGCGATTGAGCGCCTCGATGGCTGCGCTGATCGCGCGATGGTCGTTCCCGGTGACAACCATTCGTACACGTTCGACCGCGCTCTCGATAGCCGCGCGCTCGTCCGTCGCAAGCAGATCGGCGTCCACCGCCAGCGCGTTTTCGGTTGCCGCAAGGATACTGTCGGCCTCGACGCGGGCTTCCGCCAGCGCACGCGCGGTCATGTCCTCCGAGGCATGCGTGTGCGATTCCTCCAGCATGCGCGCGATATCCGTGTCCGATAGACCGTACGACGGCTTGACCGTCACGGTTGCCTCGATGCCTGTCGTCTGTTCGCGCGCCGAAACGGAGAGCAGACCGTCGGCATCGACCTGGAACGTGACCCGGATCCGCGCGGCGCCCGCAACCATCGGCGGGATCCCACGAAGCTCGAAGCGCGCGAGCGATCTGCAGTCCGCAACGCGCTCGCGCTCGCCCTGGACCACGTGAATCGCCATCGCCGTCTGCCCGTCCTTGAACGTCGTGAACTCCTGCGCTCGCGCTATCGGGATCGTCGAGTTCCGCGGAATGATTCTTTCGGTGAGCCCGCCCATGGTTTCAAGCCCGAGGGACAACGGTATGACGTCGAGCAGCAGCCAATCTTCGCCGGCTGCGCGATTGCCCGCCAGGACGTTGGCCTGAATCGCCGCGCCCAGCGCCACGACCTGGTCGGGATTGAGGTTGTTCAGCGGCGGCTGCCCGAAAAACTCGGCGACTGCCTTCTGTATCTGGGGCATGCGCGTAGCCCCCCCGACCATCACCACGCCATCGATATCCGCCGCGGTCAAGCCCGCGTCGCGCAACGCCTTTCTTATCGGCCCCAGCGTCTTGCCGACCAGCGTCTTGGTGATGGAGGTAAATGTTTCGGCGGTCAGCGTCGCGGCGATCGTCTCACCGGATGCCAAGTTCGCGAGAATGGGCGCCGAAGCATGCGTCGTCAGATTTTCCTTGGCTTCGCGCGCCTTCATCATGAGCAGCCGCGTGTCCGACGTCGAAACGGGGGCCACACCGGTCGTCTCGACCAGCCAGCAATAGATCCGGTGGTCGAAATCGTCGCCACCGAGCGCGGTGTCCCCCGCCGTTGCCAGAACTTCGAAAACACCGCGAGAGAGTTTGAGTATCGACAGATCGAAGGTGCCGCCGCCGAGATCGTAAACCGCGTAGATGCCTTCCGACGCGTTGTCGAGCCCGTAGGCGATCGCCGCCGCGGTCGGCTCGTTGAGCAGGCGGAGCACCGACAATCCGGCGAGCCTTGCCGCG
>VBCZ01000465.1:4946-8050 GCA_005889025.1 Betaproteobacteria bacterium | reverse complement strand
GCGCATCTCCGGTTCCGGCAGGTCGAGCAGATCGCGGCCTTCGAACATCACCCGACCGCCCATGGTTCTCCCAGGGGGCGACGCGATCAAGCGCAGTATCGACAGCGAGGTGACGCTCTTGCCGCAGCCCGACTCTCCGACGATGGCAAGCGTCTCGCCCCGCCCCACCGTAAAAGACACGCCGTCGACGGCGCGCACCACGCCGTCGCGCGTGAAGAAGTACGTCTTCAGCCCCTGAACGTCGAGCAGCGGAGGAGTGCCTTCGGCAATCGCGCTCACCTACCGGTCTTTCACTAAGTGTGTGCAACGCCCGGCCCTCACCCCTGCCCCTCTCCCGCAGGGACAGCGGTTCGTTATGTCGCCTCTCCCCTTGGGGAAGGCCGACGCGCGAGAGCGTGTCGGGTGAGGGCAAGCCGCGTCATTCATTGTCTGATGCCCGATAAGTCACATGCGCCGCGCGAGGCGCGGGTCGAGCGCATCGCGCATGCCATCGCCGAGCAGGTTCACTGCAAGCACGGTGAGCGACAAGCAGATGCCGGGAAAGAGAATGAGGTATCCCGCGATCTGGATCAGGCTCCGCCCCTCGGCCATGATGTTGCCCCAGCTTGGAATATTGGGCGGTGTGCCGGCGCCGATGAAGGACAGGATCGCCTCCGTGATCATCGCCGACCCGCAGACATAGGTTCCCTGCACCAGCAGCGGCGCGATGATATTGGGCAGGATGTGGCGCACGAGGATGCGCGGCAAGGTGGTGCCGGCCGCGATCGCCGCTTCGACATAGGGCTGCTCGCGCAAGCTCAGCACGAGGCTGCGAACCAGGCGCACGACCCGTGGGACTTCCGCCAGCGTGATGGCGACGATCACGTTGCCGATGCTCGCCTTGGTGAGCGCCATCAGCGCGATAGCGAGCAGCACCGACGGAATCGACATGAGGCCGTCCATGACGCGCATGACGACCGCGTCCAGGCGGCGGACGTAGCCGGTGACCAGCCCGATCGCAAGGCCGAGCAAGGTCGAAAGCGCCGCGACCGCAAGGCCCACGATCAGCGATACCCGCGCGCCGTACACGACGCGGCTGTAGACATCGCGGCCGAGCATGTCGGTGCCGAGCCAGAAGTCCGCCGAGGGCGGCTTCAGCCGCTTGACCGGCGAGACCGCCTGCGGATCGATCGTTCCCATCCACGGCGCGAGGATCGCGATGGCGACCATGACAATGAGGATGACGCCGCCGATGAGTGCCGTGGGATGACGCCTGAACGCGTCGCGAAAGCGCCGCCAGGTCGGCGATACCGATCGGGTCGACTCGACCGGCGGAAGGCTCAGGGTCGTCGAGTTCACGTCAGTAACGTATCCGCGGATCGAACAGCACGTAGGAAAGATCGACGGCCAGATTGACCAGCACATAGACCGCGGAAAAAATCAGGATCACGCCCTGGATGATGGGGTAGTCCCGCCGCAGGATGGCGTCGACGGTGAGCCGCCCGATGCCGGGCAGCGCGAACACGGTCTCGGTGACGATGGCGCCGCTGATCAGCAGCGCAACGCCCACGCCGATGATGGTCACCACGGGGATCGCCGCGTTCTTGAGCGCATGGCCGATCAGCACCTGCTCCGGCGCCAGTCCTTTCGCCTCGGCGGTGCGGATGTAGTCCTGCGCGAGCACGTCGAGCATGCTGGCGCGCGTCATGCGCGTGATCAGCGCGACGTACACCGTCCCCAGCGCGATGCTCGGCAGGAGCAGGTGACGCAGCCATTCCCACACGCCGTCTCGAAAGTTGCGATAGCCCTGCACCGGCAGCCAGTCGAGCTGAACGGAGAACGTGAGAATCAGGATGTAGGCGAACACGAACACGGGGACCGAGAAGCCCAGGACCGAGAACGACATCACCGCGCGATCGAGCCAGGTGCCCGCCTTGGCGGCAGCGACAACGCCCAACGGCACCGCGATCAGAATCGCCACCACCAGCGTGCAAAGCGTCAGCGAGACGGTCGGCTCCACGCGCTGACCGATGAGTTGGGTGACCGGAAGATTGGTGAAGATCGAGGTGCCCAGATCGCCGTGCGCCAGCGACCATACCCAGCGCCCGAATTGCACCAGGAAAGGATCGTCGAGACCGAGCCGGGCGTGAATGCGCCGGATGTCCTCGTCCGTGGCGATATCTCCGGCGATGACAGCCGCGGGGTCTCCGGGCGTCAGGTACAGAAGCGAAAACACCACGAACGCGACCACCGCCATTACGATGACGGTCGAGAACAAGCGCCGGACGATGTAGGCGGTCATCCGTGTAGGGCCGGATTCATCCGGCCGTGCGAATAAATTCGCACCTACGGGCGGAGCGCAGGAAAATCGCTATTTCTTCTCGACGTTCCACATGAGGTTGATCGGCGCAATGATCACGCCGGTTTTTCGAGCTGGCCGCATCCGTCGTCGCAAACCACGCGTCGCGCAACTCCTCGATCTTCGGGTCGTCTGGCCAGCCGAACCACGCTTTCTGACCCGAGCCGCGAATGGCGAAATTGACCGCGGGCGAGGTCACATCGGGGCCGACCAGCCAGGTGTGGAAGATCGACCAGCCGCCCTTGTCGACCGGTTCCTTCGACGTCCGGCGCGTGATCAGCGTGCCCCAGTCCCCTGCCTGCAAGTCGACGTTGAGGCCGAGCTTGCGCAGCGTTTCCGCGGTCAGCAGAGATTGCGAATGAACGATCGGTTGATCGGTCGCCGAGATGATGACGATCTTCTCACCCTTGTATCCTGCTTCCTTGATGAGCTGCTTCGCCTTTTCGAAGTCGCGCTTGCCCTTCAGCGGCTCGGCGCCGACTTCGCTCGCGAGCGGGGTGCCGCAAGTGAAATAGGAGTAGCAGGGATGGCCGTTCTTCACGTCGCCTGCGATGCCGAGCACGTAATCGTTCTGATCGATGGCATAGAGGATCGCCTGGCGCATCTTCTGATTGTTGAACGGCGGGAACATGAAATTGAAGCGTATCAGTCCCATCGAGCCCAGCGGATCGATGTTCTCCACCTTGATGCTCTTGTTTTTGGCCAGCACCGGAATCAGATCGGGCGGCATTTGCTCCCACCAGTCGACTTCACCCGCGTTGATCGC
>VBCZ01000465.1:0-4819 GCA_005889025.1 Betaproteobacteria bacterium | reverse complement strand
GAAGGGCCCCGAGCCGATCGGCTCGGTGATGTTGGTCGATGCATCGGTCTTGGCGATGCGCTCGGGCATGATGAAAGGCACGTTGGACGAGGGCTTCGCGAGCGCTTCCAGCGCGAGAGGAAAGGGCTTTTTGAGCTTGAGCGTGAAAGTTTTGTCGTCGATGGCCTTCCACGACTCGGTCGATTCCGCCATCTTCTGCCCCAGCGCGTCGCGCTTCGACCACCTGTCGATCGACGCGATGCAATCGGCCGAGCGCACCGGCGTTCCATCGTGGAACTTGAGCCCGTCGCGAAGCGTGAAGGTGTAGGTCAGCTGATCCTTGCTGATCTCGTATTTGTCCACCATCTGCGGCTGGACCTGGAACTTGGCGTCGGTGGCGAACAGCGTGTCGTAGATCATGTACCCGTGGTTGCGGGTGATATACGCCGTGGTGGTGATCGGATCGAGAATGCGCAGGTCCGCCTGCGGGATGAACTTCAGCACTTTCTGACCTTGCGACCATGCCGGCGGAGCGCTCAGCATTGCGCCCAGGGCGCAGGCGCAGATAACGGCGGTCATGTAACGAAGCGGAACGGCTCGTTGGTTCATTGCGGGTCTCCGTGGGCGAAAGCGGGCGGTGCCAAGGCGGGACGCAGCGCGTCGACAAGCATTCTAATCCTACCCCATGCGGCTCCGGCTTTCATCTTCGGGCCACGATCGATCGCCCCGACGACGGTGCGGACCGCCGGTGTAAAATCGATGGAGGAAGATCATTTGTCGAAAGGTGAAAGCATGAGCAAGTATCCCCTGGTCCGCACGAAACGGGGCAACGAGCGCGCACTGCGCAAGGTCGAGGATGACGCTGTCGACGTCCTCCGACCGGCCTCTAGTGCCCATCCATTCGTGAGCTTCCGCTATTCGTACACGGAAATGTCGGTGCAAGGCGGCAAGGCCCACGTGAAGTCCAGGAACGCGCGTTTCGAAGACGGCAAGCTCACCTCGGAAGCCTTCGAGGGTGAGCTCGATCGGAACCTGTACGACCGGGCGGTAAGTGATGCGCAGCGCTATTTCGCCGACCAAACCGCGCTTTTTCTGAAGTCGCTCTCGTTGTTCCTGCCGTTTTCCCGAAAACATACGCCCGACCGCGATTGATCAGTTCGCGGACCCTTCCTTGTGCCGCAAGCTGTCCGGTCGCTTCGCAGGGACGTTTACCTAATGGTCTCGTGATGCGACTTGCGAAGCGGGCGCTCGGCTGCCTGTTCGCGGCTTTGCTTGCCGATGCCTCCCTCGCCTTCGACCTCGAAGGCCATCGCGGCACTCGCGGGCTCGCGCCCGAGAACACGCTGACGGCGTTTCGACGCGCCATCCAGATCGGCGTGACAACCATCGAGACCGACATGGCCGTCACCAGCGACGACGTGGTCGTGATCTCGCACGATCCTTTCTTGAATCCCGATCTCGTCCGCGGCCCCGACGGCCATTGGCTCGCGGCGAAGGGTCCGCCGATCCGCACGCTCGCGCTTGCCGAGCTCAAGCGCTACGAGCTTGGACGCATCAATCCCGTGAGCCCCTATGCGCGGCAGTTTCCCGAGCAGCAGGCCGTCGATGCTGAGCGCTTCCCTCGGCTCTCGGAGCTGTTCGACCTGGGCAAGGCGAGCGGCAAGCCCGTGCGCTTCAATATCGAGACCAAGATCACGCCGGAGAGCGGCGCGGACACGCCGGATCCGGCGACTTTTGCGAAGCTGGTCGTCGCGGCCGTTCAGGCGGCGGACGTGGCGAATCGCGTGACGGTGCAATCGTTCGACTGGCGCACGCTCATCGAAGTCAAGCGCATCGCTTCCAGCATCGAGACCTCGTGCCTGACCATTCAAACCAAGGACAACGATACGGTGCAATCGCCCGACGGCGGCCCGTCGCCGTGGCACGCGGGACTGAACTTGCGCGAACACGGCGGGTCGCTGCCCGCGCTGGTGAAAGCCGCGGGATGCGGAACGTGGTCGATGTTCTGGCGGAACCTATCGACGAAGGAGCTTGCGGACGCGCACTCGCTGGGCCTCAAGGTGCTGCCGTGGACAGTCAACGATCGCGCCGAGATGAGACGGCTCATCGATCTCGGCGTCGACGGAATCATCACCGACTAGCCGGATCGACTGCGCGAGGTGATGGCGGAAAAGGGGATGGCGCTGCCGTGACTCACGGCGAATCGCCGCCCGCGATGGGCGCGATTTTCGATCCGACTCACAAACCGCTGGCATCAGCGCAAGGAAACGGTCGTCGACGCCGTGACGTAAAACCTTCGGGTGAGGTCGAACTCGCCGACGCCGCCCACGCAGATCCAGCATCGCTGCGCAGTGCGCACCCTTACCGCGTGCGCGCCGGGCGAGAGCGGTACCGTCGTGGTGGCTCCGCTGCCGGTGTAGGCGACAGCGGACTCCGGGATCCTCATGCCATCGACTTCCACGATGGGTCCCATGCCCACGCCACCGTCCGGCCACGCCAGGCGGATCGTTACGGGTACCGGATTTTGCGAGCCGCTGACGATGTCACCTTCTCTCGGAATGATCACCAGCGAAGTGCAGCCGCAGGACAGAACAGCCACGGCAAGGGGAAATAACCACCGCGCTCTCATCGCTTGCGCCTTTCGTGAATCGAGTTGCAGTCGGATTTTCGCCTGCGGCAAACACGCGGCTTGCGAAAGCCTGCCGGCGCGACTATGCGCCGACGGTGGCGGTTCGGCAATAGCGTAAAGCAGCGCTTTCGGTTTGGATACGCCCACTGTTCGATCGCATCGCATGCGGGATTCCCACCGCCGGGATCGGTTTCCGCCGTGCTAGACTCACTAATCAGGATCTCCCATGCGAAATCTGCTTGTCTGTCTCGCCGCCGCATCGATGCTGCTCGTGCTGCCGGCCTCTGCCCAGCAAAGCGCGAACACGGCGACCGACTTCTATCTGGGCTATCGCGCCGCGTGGTCCGGCGCATCGACCATGGACCCCCTCCTGACCTATATCGCCAAGGACAGCCGCAGGGATTTCGAGAAAATGCCCCCCGAGCAGCGCAAGGCGGTGTTCGATGTCATGAAGCAGATGGGCACGATCAGGAATCTCAAGGTCGTCAAGGAAACAAAGACGGCCGACGGCTTTGTTCTCGACGTAACGGGCATTGGTCCGGACGACAAGCCAGCAACCGGAACGGTCGACATCGTATGGGAGGGGCCCGTTATGAAGCTCAAGAAGGAAGCCTGGAGGTCGTAAGTCCGGCTCACTAGCTCAACCGGATCGGCGCCAGATACTGCTGCCTGTACGTTTCGAACGGGACGGTGTCGGTGGCTTCGATCCGTCGCTGCTCGTCGCGGGATTCTTCGGCCAGCAGCGCGTAACGCTCGGCAATCTCCGCGCTGAACGGCAGATTCAGAATGGTGTCCCGGTGCGCGCGCGATTGTGCGAGCACAAAGCGCACGTAGGAATTGGCGTAGTCGCGCCTCATGGTCTCCAGCACGCGTGCCGATGGCGTGATGCCGGGATCGTTCAGCGACGAGACCGCGGCGGCGAGCGCTTCGCGGTGGGCGTTGGTCCCGTTTGCGCGATCGAGCGTCGCGGCGATAGGCTCGCACTGCGCGAGCACTTCCGTACCCCACGCGACCAGCGTGACTTCTTCCGATCCCCGCAGCAGACGCAGACCCGGCTCACGCCCGCGCGATGCAACGCGCTGCTTGTTGCGAGTGATGGCGGCCAGCTCCCTCGGCGTGTCGGGCGCGCTGTCGCAGAGGACGCAATGCAGCAGGAACAGGTCGAGAAACCGCATCGTCTGTGTATTGATGCCGACGGGCTCGAAGGGATCGAGGTCCATCAACCGCACTTCGACGTATTCCACGCCGCGATCGCGCAATGCATGCAGCGGACGCTCGCCCGGATTGATCACCCGCTTGGGACGGATGGTGCCGTAGAACTCGTTCTCGATCTGTAACAAGCTGGTGGCAAGCTGGCGGTACTCGTCGCCGTGGCGGACTCCCAGCGCTTCATACGCCGGATACGGCCGGGTAAGCGCTTCCTCGAGCGAAGCGGCATAGCTTTTGAGATCGTTATAGCTCACCGCAAGCGACGCCTGCGCATCGCTCTGGTAGCCGAGGCGTCCCATGCGAAGGGACGTCGCGTGCGGCAGATAGAGCGTGTCGTTGCTCAATCGCCGCAGCTCGTGCGTGCGTCCGGCAACAAAGCTCGAGCACGCCGCGGGCGATGCGCCGAAGAGATAGAGCAGCAGCCACGAGTGACGGCGGAAGTTGCGGATCAGCGCGAAGTATTCGTCGTTGGAGCGTGCGTCGGGCAGTGAGAAGTTGTAGTGAATGCCGGAGATCGTCTGCATGCGCCGGCCGTAGCGATGAGACAGCCCCGTGCGATACACGGTCTTGGCGCGTCCGACGTTCGACGTGCCGTAGCGGCCGATGGGAATCGCGTCGTCAGCGGGCAGCCGGCACGGCATGCTCGAGCCCCACAAAAGCTCGTCGCCGATCGATCGATAGACGACCTGATGGATCTCGGTGAGCTCGTTCAAGCAACTCTGCGCAGTGGCCTGCACGCCGGTGATGAGCTCGAGCTGCGACTCGCTGAAGTCGGTCGTAATATGAGGATGCGTCAGCGCCGAGCCCAGCGGAGCCGGATGCGGCGTGAGCGCGAGGGTTCCGTCCGGGTGAACGCGCAGGCTTTCCTTTTCGATGCCGCGCTTCAGATTGTTAAGCACCTCGCGCGGCAGCGCATTCAGGCGCTCCTGGCAAGGACCTGCCGGCTTCGTCGAAACCGGCGATGGCGCCGTATCCAGCGAGGCGTCGTCGAGGGTCAGGTCG
>VBCZ01000464.1 GCA_005889025.1 Betaproteobacteria bacterium | reverse complement strand
TCGTCGACGTCAACACGGACTCGCAGGAGAAGGGATTGCAGACGTCTCTCGTGATCGACCGAGACACCGCGGCGCGCCTCGGTGTCTCGCCAAGGCTCATCGACACGACCCTGAATGATGCCTTCGGTCAACGCCAGGTTTCGACGATATATTCCGCGTTGAACCAGTATCACGTCGTCATGGAGGCCGCGCCGGAATACTGGCAATCCGCCGATTCCCTCGAGCATGTGTACGTGAGCACACCCAAGGGCCAGGTCCCCTTGTCCGCGTTTGCGCACTACGCTCCAACCAACACGGCGCTGAGCGTGAATCATCAATCGCAGTTCGTTGCAACGACGATTTCGTTCAATCTGCCGGAAGGCACGTCGCTTGGCCAGGCGACGATCGCGATCGACAACGCGCTCGCGCGAATCGGCGTGCCGTCCACGATCCGCGGCAGCTTCCAGGGAACCGCGAGGGCGTTCCAGGATTCCCTCAAGAGCCAACCCTGGCTCATTCTCGCGGCGCTGCTGACGGTGTACATCGTGCTGGGGGTGCTCTACGAGAGCTACGTCCATCCGATCACGATCCTGTCGACGCTGCCCTCGGCCGGCATCGGCGCGCTGCTGGCGCTGCTTCTGTTCAAGACGGAGTTCAGCGTCATCGCGCTCATCGGCGTCATCCTGCTCATCGGCATCGTAAAAAAGAACGCGATCATGATGATCGACTTTGCTCTGGAGGCCGAGCGCCACCACAACAAGAATTCTCGCGACGCGATCTTCGAGGCGTGCATGCTGCGCTTCCGGCCGATCATGATGACCACGATGGCGGCGCTCCTTGCCGCCATCCCGCTCGCGCTCACCGCCGGCAATGGCGCGGAGCTGCGACGTCCGCTGGGCATCTCGATCGTCGGCGGGCTGATCGTCAGCCAGATGCTGACGCTGTTCACCACGCCGGTCGTGTATCTTTACCTTGATCGATTCAGCTTGTGGACGCGGAGGCTGCGCAAGCGGCGCGGCCTTGCGCCGAGCGCGGCGGCGCAACCGGGGGACTAAACCGACGTGCCGACCGCGATGCCGAAAGACCCGAACCACCGCTGCCTTCAGCGCGTCCGGTGGATCGCCTGGACGGCGGTTGCGTTGGCCGGCTGCTCGGTAGGGCCGAACTACGTGCGTCCGGTTGCCGAAGCGCCCCCCGCCTACAAAGAGGCACAGGGCTGGAAAGTCGCCGAGCCGAAAGACCAGCAGCCCAGAGGTAATTGGTGGGAGGTCTTCAACGATCCACAACTCTCGTCGCTTTTGACTCAGGTCGAGATCAGCAACCAGACGCTCAAGGCGGCGGAAGCGCGTGTGCGCGAGGCGCGGGCGCTCACCCAGGCCGCGCGCGCGGCATTCTTCCCGGTCGTCACCGCGAACGCGAGCGCGTCTCGCAGCGGAAGCGGAAGCGGCGCCGCCAGGGTCGGCTCGGCGGGCGGCCAGGGTAGCGGGGGGGGCGGTGTCAGCAACAGCTACAACCTCGCGCTCGAGGTCAACTGGGAGGTCGACCTTTGGGGCCGGATACGGCGGACGGTCGAAGCGAGCGAAGCCACCGCGCAGGCGAGCGCCGCCGATCTCGAGGCGGCGAAGCTCTCGGCACAAGCGACGCTCTCCGAAGATTACTTTCTGCTGCGCGTGCAGGACGCGCAGATCCGCCTGCTCAACGACACCGTAGCCGCGTATGAGAAATCCCTGCAATTGACCCGCAATCAGTACGCGGTCGGCGTGGTCGGGCGGGTCGACGTCGCGCAAGCGGAGACCCAGTTGAGCTCAACGCGGGCGCAGGCGATCGACGCAGCGATTCAGCGTGCCCAGCTCGAGCACGCAATCGCCGTCCTGGTCGGCAAGCCGCCTGCGGAGTTCTCGGTCGCAGTCGCAGACGTGCCGGCCGGATTCCCCGACGTCCCGCCCGGCATTCCCTCCGAGCTGCTCGAGCGTCGTCCGGACATTGCGGCCGCGGAGCGGCGCGCGGCGGCCGCCAACGCCCAAATCGGCGTTGCCGAGGCCGCTTTCTTTCCGTCGCTCACGCTGTCGGCGACCGGCGGCTTCCAAAGCTCGCTGCTGTCGCACCTCATTTCGCTGCCGAGCCGTTACTGGTCGATCGGCAGCGCGCTCGCGCAGACGATTTTCGACGCCGGCTTGCGCCGCGCACAGACCGCTCAGGCGATCGCGACTTACGACGAGAACGTCGCCAATTACCGCCAGACCGTTCTCGCCGGATTTCAGGAAGTGGAAGACAACCTCGCGGCGCTGCGCATTCTCGAGCAGGAAGCGGTGGTTCAGGACGATGCGGTCAAGTCGGCCCGCGAGTCGGTCACGATCACCTTGAATCAGTATCGCGCCGGCACGGCCAATTATCTCGCGGTGGTCGTCGTGCAGGCGACGGCGCTGGCCAACGAACGCGCGGCGCTTGCGATCCTCGGCCGGCGGCTGGATGCAAGCGTCGCATTGATCAAGGCGCTGGGAGGGAGCTGGGATGCTGCGGCGTTGTAGGTGCGAATTTATTCGCACTGCCGGGAATTCTGACGCGGCCGAATAAATTCGGCCCTACTCTTCCTCGTGCGCTGCGAGCTGGAGGAGAAGTGCGGCGACGAGGTTCGACTCGCGCTTGTAAAAGCCTTCGGTGTGAAATGTTTCCTCCAGCGCGAACAACTCGTAATCGAGATGATGACAAACCTCGTGAATCAGCGTGCGCAAGAAAGTCTTGAATGCGACGACCTGCTTGCGCTGCGCGGTTCGCATCCACACCGTGATGACCGCGAGCGCTTTCCCCTCTTCC
Organism: Betaproteobacteria bacterium; assembly: GCA_005889025.1. Taxonomy (GTDB): domain Bacteria; phylum Pseudomonadota; class Gammaproteobacteria; order Burkholderiales; family Casimicrobiaceae; genus PALSA-1003. The sequence continues at coordinate 7,142 of VBCZ01000464.1, read as the reverse complement.
GGCTCGTACAGGCCGTGCAGCTCGCCGTAGCCATCCGCGGGGCGCCGAGTCAGGACGCGCACGCGCACCGGTGGCACGCGGTATCCCTGCAGTAGCGCGTCGACCAGACGCTGGCAGGCGGATTGCGTCGCGGTTCGATTCTCGCTCTTCAGTGCATCGCCGATCTGCGTAATCAGCGCGCGCAGCGCCAGCCCCGGAGGAATGCCGAGCGTCTGGATCGAATCGCTCTTGCGATAAATGCGCTGCCGGGCGGCGGAGAGTTTGTCGTAGTAGGCGAATGGCATGCGGCGCGGCAACCTCTGCAAAGTCTATCAAGTCCGCCGCGAGAACGCGCGCCGGACAAGAATCCGCGTGGAAAAGAGAGCATCGATTGACGTCCGCCGGCGGCAGCGGAATAGTAGATGATGCCCGTCGTGATCCGCCCGGCCGCGCCGGCATTCGATTCCTCAGGCACCCCGTTTTCGCAGGAGTTCGCCGACGTCTATCACAGCGCGGCGTCCGGACCGGGCCAGTCGCGCCACGTCTTCTTGTGCGGCAACGATTTGCCAGCACGCTGGGCGCGCAAGCGCCTCTTCACCGTCGTCGAAATGGGTTTCGGCATCGGTCTCAATTTCATGGCCACATGGAGGGCATGGCGGGAAGATCGCGAGCGATGCGACCGCCTGCACTATGTGGCGATCGAGAAACACCCTTTTACTCGTCGGGATCTGGTTTCGCTGCACGCGCGCTACCCGGAATTCGCAAGCACCTCGACGACGCTTTGTGCGGCGTGGCCCGTCGCAGTGCCCGGAATGCATCGGCTGCATTTCGATCGCGGCCAGCTTGCGCTCACGGTTTGCTTCGGCGACGCGAAGGACACCGTCCCCGAGCTCGTCCTCACCGCGGAGGCGTTCTATCTGGACGGATTCGCGCCGGACCGCAATCCCGACATGTGGACGCCCGCGCTCATGAAGGCGCTTGGTCGTCTCGCGGCACCCGGTGCGACGCTCGCGAGCTACAGCACGGCGCGCGCCGTCCGCGATGCGCTTGCCGACGCGGGCTTTGCGACGGAAAGGCGCGCGGGATTCGGACCTAAGCGCGAAATGCTCGTCGGCCGTTTTGCGCCGCGCTGGCCGATTCGACAGCCGGTCCACCACACGCACGCTGCCTCGGAAAAAAGCGCGATCGTCGTCGGCGCCGGCCTGGCCGGTACGAGCCTTGCCGAGCGATTGTGCGCGCGCGGCTGGCGCCTCGACGTCGTCGAGCGCCATCCGGCGCCGGCGTGGGAGGGGTCGGGGATGATCGCCGGCGTCTTGCAACCGCACGTATCGCGCGACGATTCGATTCTGTCGCGGTTTACTCGCGCAGGCTTTTTGTATGCGCGGGAACACTGCATGAACCTGGCCGCGCTCCCGTCCTCGGCTTCCAATCGATGCGGCGTGTTGCAGCTTGCCGGCGACGCGGCACAGGAGTCGCGCATGGCGGAAACGCTTTCGCAGCTCGGGTATCCGCAGGAATATGCGCAATACCGAGCTCGAGCGGACGCAGCCTTGCTCGCCGGGCACGTCCTCGATACGGGCGGATGGTGGTTTCCGGCCGCTTCGTGGATACAGCCAGCGCCATTCGCCCGTTCGCAGCTCGCTGCAGCTCAAAGTCATTCCGGCACGACGCTCAGCCTGCACTTCGGCCGCGAGGTCGAGTCGTTGCGCCGGAGGGGCGAGCGCTGGCAGGCGCTCGATGGCAATGGGCAGGCGATCGCGGAGGCGGCTGTCGTCATTCTCGCCAATGCGCAGGATGCCTCGCAGCTCACCGATCTCGGCCCCGCTTGCCTGCAGCGGGTTCGCGGCCAGATCGCGGAGGTTCCGGCACCGCCATTCCCGGCGCCGCAGTGTGTCGTGTGCGGCAACGGCTACGTGCTGCCCGCGAGCGATGGCTATGCGGTCGTCGGAGCAAGCTATGAGCCCGGCAATGCAGATTCCGCCCCCGGCGACGCCGCGACGGCCGCAAACCTTGCCCGTCTCGCCCGTCTTCTTCCAGGGAGTACCGCGTGCATCGACCAGGCGTTGCTGCGCAGTCAGGTTGGCTTTCGTTGCGTTGCGCCGGACCGGCTGCCGTTGCTGGGTGCGATCGCCGACCTTGCCGCGGCTCGCATGCATGCGAGCGAGTTATCCGGCGCGCACCTTCCCGAGCTGCCGCGCATCCCCGGCTTGTTCGGCGCATTTGCATACGCTTCGCGCGGGCCCGCATGGTGTGCGCTTGCCTCAGAATGGCTCGCGTGCGAGCTCGAAGGCGAACCCTCGCCGCTGGAACGCTCGCTCGGGTATGCGGTCGATCCAGGCAGGTTCGCACTCCATCGGTTGCGCCATGGCGCGCTCTGACACGGATGTCGCGCTACCATATCCGAAAGTCGTCGAGGAAAACCTCATGTCCGCGCAAATCGCGTTGCTCACGCCGCACGTCAAAGACCTTGGTGGATTCCAGGTTCAACGCCTGTTGCCGGCCTTTCCCACGAAGATGGTCGGGCCCTTCATTTTTTTCGACCACTTCGGTCCGGCGGCATTTTCCGCAGGCCAGGGCATCGATGTCCGGCCGCACCCGCATATCGGTCTTGCGACCGTCACCTATCTATTCGAAGGCGCGATCGTCCACCGCGACAGCCTCGGCACCGTTCAGCGCATCGAACCCGGCGATGTCAACTGGATGACCGCGGGCAAGGGCATTGTGCACTCGGAGCGCACGGCGGCAGAGGACCGCGTCGCAGGCCGGCGCCTGCACGGGCTCCAGACATGGGTCGCGCTGCCCAAGTCGCACGAGCAGGCGGAGCCGGAATTTTCGCACCACGGCAAGGCCTCGCTCCCGCAAATCGCATTGCCCGGCGTCCGGATGCGCCTGATCGCCGGCACTGCATTTGGTGAGCGGGCGCCGACACCGACGTTCTCGCCTATCTTTTACGTTGCCGTGGAGATGGATGCGGGCGCGGCGTTCGACCTGTATCCGGAACACGAGGAGCGCGGCGTGTACGCAGTCGAGGGCGAGATACGCGTCGCGTCCGAGCGCCTGGCGATGCACCACATGACGGTGCTCGAGCCGTGGACGACGGTGCGCATCGAAGCCGAAACAGCCGCGCTGCTGATCCTTCTCGGCGGCACCAAGATGGACGGAGACCGGCTCATCTGGTGGAACTTCGTGGCGAGCTCACGCGAGCTCATCGACGAGGCCAGCGCGCGTTGGCGCGGGCAGACGTTCGCTCGCGTCCCAGGAGAAACGGAGTTTATTCCCTTGCCTGAGGAGGCTCGATCTGCGGCGCGGCCGCGATTCGCTTCCCAACTGAATTCGGGCTCGTCACGGCCGAAGTGTCCGTACGCCGCAGTCTTGAGATAGATCGGGCGCAACAGATCCAGCATCTGGATGATCCCCTTCGGCCGCAAGTCGAAATGCGATGTCACCAGCGCGGCGATCCTGTCGTCTGAGATCTTGCCCGTGCCCTCGGTGTAGACGGTGATGTTGATGGGCTTTGCAACGCCGATCGCATAGGAAAGCTGCACCTGGCACTGCCTCGCGATGTCCGCGGCAACGATGTTTTTGGCGACATAGCGCGCAGCGTACGCAGCCGACCGGTCGACCTTCGAGGGATCTTTGCCTGAAAACGCTCCGCCTCCATGCGGCGCTGCGCCGCCGTAGGTATCGACGATGATCTTGCGTCCGGTAAGCCCTGCGTCGCCGTGCGGACCGCCGATTTCGAAACGGCCGGTCGGATTGACGAGGTATCTGGTGTTCACGAGCATGTGCTTGGGGAACACCGGTTTGATGATCTCCTCGATCACCGCGTCGGCAAGCTCCTTTTGCTTGCCGTTCATGTCGGGGTGGTGCTGCGTCGAGAGAACCACGGTGTCGACGCTCTTCGGGCGTCCATGCACTTCGCTCTGGCGCTGCACGAGGCGGTGCGCGTAGTAGATCGGAAAAGGCATCAGCGCCGGAGTCTCGTCACACGCGTACCCGAACATCAAGCCCTGATCGCCCGCGCCCAGGTTCATGTATTCCTCGGACGTGCGATCGACTCCGCGGGCGATATCGGGCGACTGGCGTCCGTAGCACACCAGCACGGCGCATCCTTCGGCGTCGAATCGCAGTTGCGGATCGGTATAGCCGATTTTGTGGATGGTGTTGCGGGCGATGCGCGCGTAATCGTGCTTGTGATCGGTGGTGATCTCGCCCGTCATCACGACCAGCCCGGTCGACACCAGCGTCTCGGCCGCCACCCGGCCGTGCGGATCCAGCGTTAGAATCGCATCGAGGACGGCATCGGAAATCTGATCCGCGACCTTGTCCGGATGACCCTCCGAGACCGACTCGGACGTGAAAAGAAACTCGCTCATTACCGCTCCCCGATCATTTCGTGTCTGAACGCCCGCCGGCGAAACACCGTCCGCGGCGAAGGCAAAGAGTTCGATTCTATCAAATTTTGCCCTCGCGGCTCCCGCCTGCAAGGCCCTCGAGTTGATCGTTCCCGCCACGCCCGAGAACATCGCCCTCGCTGCACGGCGTTTGCGCGAAGGCAGCCTGGTCGCGTTTCCCACCGAAACGGTGTACGGACTCGGCGCGGACGCACGCAACGTCGAAGCCGTGCAGCGAATCTTCGCCGTCAAGGGACGACCTGCGCAACATCCCGTGATCGTGCATATCGAGGGGATCTCCGCGCTGCCGCGATGGGCGCGCGACATTCCGTCGGGCGCGCGTGCGCTTGGCGCGGCTTTCTGGCCGGGCCCCTTGACCTTGATCCTGCGGCGTGCTGCCGGCGTTTCGGATATCGTCACCGGCGGACAGGACAGCGTCGGCGTGCGTGTTCCGGGACATCCCGTTGCGCGAGGATTGCTGGCCAAGTTTGCCGAGCGCGGGGGGGACGGCATCGCGGCGCCTTCGGCCAATCGCTTCGGACGAATCAGCGCCACGCGCGCCGAGCATGTCGTCGAAGAATTTGCCGATGAGGTCGCGCTGATACTCGACGATGGTGCGACCCGCCACGGGATCGAATCGACCATCGTCGACTTGACCCGCGATGAGCCGGTGATCTTGAGACCGGGTGCGATCACCGCCGAACAGATCGAGCGTTCGCTGGGTACGAAGCTGCGCGCAGCATCCAGCGCGTCCCCTCGCGCTTCGGGAACGCTGGATTCTCACTACTCGCCGTCGGCGGTAACGCGCGTGATGTTTCAGTCCGATCTGCTTTCCGCGCTTGGCCGAGTCAACGCCTCTTTGCAAATTGCGGTACTGGCGCATTCGATCGCAAAACCGGCGTCATTCGACGGACCATGGATCGACGCGCCTTCCGACAGCAACGCCTTCGCACACGACCTCTACGCCAACTTGCGCGCACTCGACGCGTCGGACGCGGACGAGATCTGGGTCGAGGCGCCTCCTGAAGGCTCCGAATGGATCGCGATCAACGATCGGCTGCGGCGAGCGGCGCACCGCGGCTGACGGCGCTGTCGTTCATGCCGTATCGGTTAGTCGCTCGGCGTGCCCGGGATCAGCCGGCGGCCGGAATGATTTTCCAACCTACAAGCAGCGACGAGCGAACGCCTGGTCGAGGAAAGGCACGATCACGGCGACCAGCTCTTTCTCCCGGTTTCCCATGGTGTGGTCCGCGCCCGCCATGACGACGTGCCTCGAGCAGGAATCTCGCGGCAGCTTGGCCGCGCGCAACGGCGCCGACTCGCGCACCTGTGGAAAGTCGAACTGCCCCTCGACGTCCAGGACCGGCTGCCGCGGCGCTGTGGCGAAACCCGTGCCCATGCCGATCACGACCCAGGCGTCGATTTTCTCCGCGGCTTGAGAGCCTAGATAGGCATTGCCCATGGCGGCGCCGAGACTATGCGCGACGATCGCGATACGCTCGATGCCGCGATGCCGGAGCCACGCGATGGCGACTGAGATCCGCTCGGCGCCTTGCGGAATAATCGCGTCGTAATCCTCGCGCGGCGCATCGGCGGCGAGCACCGGCATCTGTACCGACAGGGTCGAGAAGCCCGCGTCGGCAAGCCCCGCGCGCAATGCGCCGATCAGTCCCCAGTCGGGGTGCACGCCGAGCCCGTGCACGACAATCACGCCGCCTCTTGCCTTCGCGGCCACGGCGTAGAGCGCAAGCACTCGCCGCTGCGACGGCAGCGCGAGGTAGACCGGCTCACCGACGACCACCGAGGGCTCGATTTCACGCGCCCAACGCTCCTCGCGCGCGTAGTCGGGCGACAAGCTTTGCGCTGACGTGACGCTCGCAAAAGCCGCCAGCGCCAGCTTGCATAGACCATTCCCTGCCATTGCCAGCGTGCGGCGGACTGCTACCATCGCATGCTCATCAAAGCATCATACGCGAGCCGCATGCCGCACCCCTCTCCCATCGTCGTCATGGCGCCCGATTCGTTCAAAGGATCGATCTCCGCCGCCGACGCCGCGGCCGCGATCGGCGAGGGGCTGCGCCGCGTGTGGCCCGATGTCGAGTTGCGTCCGTGTCCAATGGCCGACGGAGGTGAAGGAACGCTTGACGCGGTCCTCGCCCGCGGAGGCACCAGGCTGCATGCGCGCGTGACAGGCGCCGGGGGCAACCCCGTCGATGCGGCGTACGGAACCGTCGACGACGGCAGGCGCGTGATCATCGAAGCGGCGCAAGTTGTCGGCCTCACCGATAACAGCGGTGTATCGGTCGATGTCGAGCGCAGAACCACGCGCGGTCTCGGAGAACTGATGCGCAAGCAGCTCGACGCCGGCGCGCGGGACTTCATGGTCGCCTTGGGCGGAAGCAGCACCAACGACGGCGGCGCCGGGTTTCTGGCGGCGCTCGGTCTCGCGCTCGCCGATGCGAACGGACGAAACATCGATCCTACGCCGGAGGGCCTGGCTTCACTTGCGTCCATCGACGCGAGCTCGCTCGACCCGCGCATACGGCAATCGCGCATTACGATCATGTCGGACGTCAACAATCCGCTCACCGGCGGGCGCGGCGCCACCGCGACCTTCGGACCACAGAAGGGCGTGCGGCCCGAGCGCACCGGTGCGCTCGATGCCACGCTCGATCGTTTCGCGTCGATCGCAGAACGCGCGATCGGACGCCATGTGCGCGATCGTCCGGGGGCCGGGGCTGCCGGCGGACTCGGTTTCGCGCTGCAACT
>VBCZ01000463.1:1948-4567 GCA_005889025.1 Betaproteobacteria bacterium | reverse complement strand
CCAGACCTCGTCCTGGCACACGACCGGCCAGAACGCGAGCATCCAGTGGTGCACCGCGTAGTTGGCCCAGTTCCAGGCGGTGGAGCCGCAGCCCCGCGCCAGCTCCGAGCCGACGTCGATGAGCGTGACCCAGGGCAGCTCGGATCCGCCGACGCGTCGCGGCTGAAGCAGACGCATCAAGCCGGATTCGCTGAGCTCGCGGACCGAGTCATCGGGGCAGCGGCGCAGCGCGTCGGCAAGGGGCGCGCGCTCTTTGAGCCGCGGCACCATGGCACGCGCACGCGACAACGCCTCATCGGGCGTGAGTATCGGCGCCGCAGTGCTGGCTACGACTTCGGCGGACAATGGCGACTTAGTGGCAACTTAGGCGGCGGCCGCGTCCTGTGCTTGCGACGCCTCGGCTGCCGGGAAATTGAGCTCGATGGTGACGCCGTTGGGATCCTTGATGAACACCTGGTGCAATCCGAGCGCCGGCACGGTCCGTTCGAAAAAGCTGACGTTGCTGCGACGGCATCGCTCGAGCATCCCTGCGCGACCGGTTACGGCGAACGCGATGTGATCCAGCGCTCCCGTGCTGCCCTTCTGCGTGTCCGGATCCGCGCCGCCCATGTAGTCGATTAGCGCCTGTGGACTGTCGCGGTCGATACCCATGACATGCACTATGCCGTAATTGTTTTCCGTGTTATCGAGACCGGCCGGCGGCTCGCCCTTGTAAAGCCAGACACCGGGGAAGTCGAATGGCGGCCGGGGCCCGACCTTGAGACCGATGATTTCCGTGTAGAACCTGCGCGACGCCTCGACGTCGAGCGTACGGATCGAGTAGTGGTCAATGCGTTTGATTTCCATCGGGCCTCCCGGATTCGCAGGTGCGGATTCACTCGCATCCATCATGCTTCGTTGCGCCCTCGATCGACCGAGTTCGACCCTGCGGTTCGCTAACCTAGCGGTGGCCTCCGACGCTGTCAAGCGCCGCGGGGGATGACGGGTAGCAGCAAGTAGGAAGCGCGCGTCCCGCCTGTGAATATCGTGTTCGTTCCCGAGTTGTAGTCGGCTGCGTAGTGCGTGTAAGGCGCGCTGCCGATGCCGTCGCGCGGCTGGATATCGAGCCGGATGCGATGACCCTTCTTGAACACCATGCAGGTCGGCCAGATCTCGACGTCGATGCGCGCCGGCGTGCCGGGCTCGAGGATCTCGCGCTCGGTGTGCGCATGATACGGCCGATAGGGTAGCGACAGCAAAGGGTCGAGCTTGCGGTGCGAGGCGCGCAGCCAGCCTTTGGCTACCGGCACCGGCTGACTTTGCTGGCCCAGCTCGAACACGTCGCTCCCGTCGGGCGCGATGTTGCGGATGGTCGCGAAGATATCCATGTCCTCGGTGCTGCTCGCCACCCACAGAACCAATGCGACCGGTCCCGTCATCTCGGTGTCTTCCTCGAGCGGATCGGTCGCGAAAGACACGCCCATCGGCGGCAGGCTGCCGGCGAGCGCGGTCGACGTCCAAGACGCGCTGGCGACTCCGGCCTTGGTCATGCCGCTGGCGGCGTAGGAAAGCGCGCTCGCCTTGCGCGGCGCCTCCGTGACGAGCGAACCAGGCGCCGCTTTGTCGCCGCCGCGCGCCGGCGGCCGAAGAAAGAACTTGGTCCACCGCGTGCGCTTGATCGGCCATTCGTTCTCGAAACGCCACTCGGAGTTGCCGTGCCCGCCTTTGCGGATGAGCAGCTTTACCGGCGGCTCGCCCATAATGCCGGTATCGAGTCCTTTGAGCCAATGATCGAAAAACCGCAGCTGATCGAGGCGGCCCTCGGCGGAGTAGAACGGGTGGTAGTGTGTTCCCGCGTGGATGCGCAGCTTCTTGTGTTTCGAAGCTGCACGCACGTAACCCTCGGTGTTGCCGCGCAGGTGCAGTCCCATCCCGCTCCAGTTGCCTACGCTATAGAGCGGGCAGTCGATGTTTTCCCACGCCGCCTGGCGACCGTGGTACCACTCGCCGTCGAGGTTGTAGCGCATGTATTCCCAGACCCAAGGCGTCGCAAACGCGTCCGGCGACGTGGCCTGTGGCTTGCCAAGCAGGTGATGCGCCATGTGGTTGTTGTACCAGTTGACGACAAAGGTGAACGAAAAAATCCCGCCGTGATAACCGAAGTCGCGATACATGTCTGCCGCGCCCTCCCACGGGATCATCGCCTTGAGCGATGGCGGCTTGAGGCCTGCGACCAACCACTGCGTCATCGCGAAATACGAAACGCCGTTGGTGCCGACGCGGCCGTTGCTCCACGGTTGCCTGCCGGCCCATTCGATGGCGTCGTAGAAGTCGCGCGCTTCGCTGGGCGACCAGGGATCGGTGCGCCCGGGCGACTTGCCGCTTCCCCGACTGTCCACGCGCAAAGCAACATAGCCGCGCGGTACCCACCAAAGCGGATTCACCGTCTCCCAATTCATGTGTGGATTCGGCGCCTCCTCCAGATCGGCGGGAGGCACCCACAGCTTGTCCTTCTGATAGGAACCGAGGTTGATGATGACCGGGAAACGCCCCCCTGCTTTTGGACGGAAGGCGTCGGCTTTAAGCCGTGCGCCGTCGCGCATCGGAATCTCAAGATCCTTTTCGATGATGAGATCGTAG
>VBCZ01000463.1:0-1707 GCA_005889025.1 Betaproteobacteria bacterium | reverse complement strand
GTTTCGGCGTTGCAGCCGGCGCGAAGAGCCCCTGCCAGGCATTGGTGCCGATGCCGGGGAAGCCCTGCTCCGCCATCGTCGGTACCGCGGGCAACTCGGGCACCCGTGTCGGCATCGTCGTCGCGATCGCCTTCACTCGGCCGGCCCTGATTTGTTCGATCGTCGACGCGAGGTTGATGAACGCCACTTGGACTTCGCCGGTCATCAGTGCCGGGAGCATCTGGCCGGCGCCGCCCTTGTACGGTATGTGCGTCGCCTGGATGCCGGCCGCTTTCAGCAGGCGCAGCATGTCGAGCTGCGGATACGTGCCAAGGCCGGCGGACGCGTAGTTGAGCTTGCCTGGATTGCGTTTCGCCCACTCGATCATTTCCGCGACCGAATTCGGGGGAAACGACGTAGCCGCGATGAGGACGTGCGGAATTTCGACCAGCTTCGAAATGCCCACGAGATCGCGTGACGGCCGGGTCTGCATCACGTCGGCGAACGTGCTTTCATTGATTGCGTTGGTAGACACGTTACCCACCTCCAGCGTGTAGCCGTCCGGCGACGCCTTCGCGGCGGCCTCGAGGGCGATGTTGCCGGAAGCGCCGGGGCGGTTGTCGACGACGAAGGGTTGCCCGAGTGCTTCCTGCAGCTTGGGCGAGATATGGCGCGCAATGATATCGGTGGCGCCGCCAGGCGCGTATGGCACGAGCAACTTGACCGGTCGCGTCGGATACGTGTCGGCGGATTGCGCCCCTGCCAGCAGCGGCAAGAAGAGAGCGACGACGAGTACCAAGTGCCGCATTGCGCTCGATGGATCAAATGCCCAAAGTCGGCGACGGGCTGCGAGTCGATCCATGATTGCCTTCTCCTTGGAGCCGTGACGGATCGGCGCCGATGCCATGCGGGCCTGCTCTGCCGTTTGCGCCGTTTTCCGATCATGATAACCCCCGGTTCGAGCGGCGCCCAATGCCGCCTCGTAATTCGAGCCATATGAATCCGGCATCGGTCGTTCGCGACGCGCCGGTGTGCCCCTGTTTGTACGCGGTGCATGGGATCGGTACCATTCTTAGGCTGACACCGCTGCGACGATCATCGTCCGATGGAACGCAACGAACCGTAACGGGGGAATGAACCGATGACTGAGGGTACCGCTGATCGACACGATCTCTCCCCGAGGCGCGCGCGCCGCGTCGTCGATATCCACGCTCATTGGTATCCTGCAGACTGGCTCAAACTGTTCGAGCGCGACGGTCCCGCCGAAGGAGCGAAGCTCGAGCGCACGGCAAGCGGCTATACCGTCCGAACCGAACGAATCGTCAACGCCTTCGACGAGCAGTTCGTCGATCTTGGACTTCGTCTCGACGGCATGGACCGGCAGCGAGTGGACGTCCATGCTTTGTCGCTCACCGCGCCGATGGTGTATTGGGCATCGCCCGGATTCGGACTCGCGCTCGCGCAGGCTTACAACGACGCAGCGGCCGCGGCGCATGCCGGGCATCCAGACCGACTCGTCGGTCTCGCGATGCTACCCATGCAGGCTCCCGAGCTTGCGCTCAAGGAACTCGAACGCGCCGCCAAGCTGCCCGGGATGCGCGGAATGTACCTCGCCACCCATGTCAACAACGCCGAGCTGGATGACCGGCAGTTCTGGGACGTCTATGCGAAGGCAGAAGAACTGAGTTGGCCGATTTTTCTGCACCCGATCGATACCATCGGCCGCGA
>VBCZ01000099.1 GCA_005889025.1 Betaproteobacteria bacterium | reverse complement strand
TGCAAACGCGTCTAAAAGCGGCGCGCGCGGTCCTCGGTGAGCGCGCCTTCGATATCGCGTGGAGCACCGGCCGGGCATGGTCGCTCGCCGAGACCATCGAGCGGGCTCTGGCGAGCGCTGCCGTCTCACCCGTAACCGCCTGACGGCTTTCCGGTAGGTCTCGGTCGACCGATCGGAGTTTGATGCCCCCGGGCCGGTCGACACGGTCGGCGTGACTTGAGGCTCGCCATTTGTTGACACAACCTAATGGGCGAAGCTTGGCCCAAGATGATGTCGGAAATTCTTACAGCCTGGTGTTCGTCCCGTAATTTTTGGGAAAAAACCATCAAACAATTCCAATAGTTGTACGCGGTTGGTGTGGCTATTGCTTGTTGTTCGACTTCCGCATTCCGCTTTGGCTGACTTCATTTTTTGGGAGTATGACGTGGCAGACAAAACCCTTCGTAAGGTGCTTGCGCGCGCATTGGTCGCGACGGCATTTGCCGCGCTGGCCACAACGGCGCAGGCGGTTTTTGTATCGGGCGTTTTCGACCCGCCGGACGTAAGCGGTACCCATACGTTTGACCTCGAAGGTCCGTGCTTGACGGGCTCCGGCCCCCGGGCCGTCAACGACGACACCAATTGCGCCGTCACGTTGACGCGTCTCACGGTTCTGCTCGACCACTCATTCCCCCTGAATTTCTCATCGTTCATTCCCTACACCGGCATAGACAGCATTCTCGTCATAGGCGGGCAACTCGCAGGAGTGCATACCGGCCTGATCGGCGCTGCCACAGTGAGCGAGGGAATTTATGCGGGATCGTGGTGGATCCAGTACTACTACAACTTCAGTACGGACTTTGTTTTCGAGGATCCCGTCAGTCTCTTTCACAACTGCACGGACCCGAGCTGCATAGTCGACACGGCATTGGTCGTGACGTTCTTTCCATCAGACGCGAACGGCAATCCCCTTCCGAACGGCGTACCGGAACCCGGCTCGCTTCTTCTGATCGCCTCCGCGCTCGGCGCGGGCTGGCTCGCCCGCCGCAGGGTCGCCGCCTGACACAGAAGGCATCCAAGTACGGGTTGCAGGGCCGAGAATAACGGTCGCGTTCGAGTCCAACCCTAGGACCATGCTGGCCTTGCTGTAATCGAGCGAGCGCCGGTGCGCATATTGAAGGCCCGCGGGGCCTTGCGTACGCGCGCCGCAATCTCTCGCAGTCGCGGCTATCGTCGTGATCCGCGCGCACCTTGGATCCGGCCCCCGGCCTCCGCCGGGGCAGGCTGCGCCGGAATGACCGCCGCGACGACTATCGCTGCAGCGCGCGGGCTCCGCGTGCTCCAGGCATGGGCCCGTCGCCGACTCAGTTTCCCCTCGTACCTTGACATACCTTGAGCGAGCGCGCGACCCTTCGTATCGTCGTATCGAAGCTCGGTCGCCAGCGGGTGTGTCAACGAAATTGGCCTCTGGAGGCGAGATGAAAATCGGGCCGCAGGCACACGAGCGAAGGAACCCTCGCATAAAATGGGCGTGAGCGATCACCGCGACAGCAAAGCCGTCGCAATCGCCGGCGGCGGCATCGGCGGGCTCGCTGCCGTGCTCGCTCTTGCGATCAAAGGCTTTCGGGTCATCGTGCTCGAACAGGCGCACGAGTTCGGCGAGCTGGGCGCGGGCATCCAGCTCGCACCCAACGCATGGTCCGCGCTCGATGCCTTGGGCGTGGGCGAGCTGGTCAAGCGTGACGCCGTCTTCATCGAGCGTCTGCTCATGATGGACGGCATCAGCGGCGAGCGCATTATCGACATCCCACTCGACGAGCGCTTTCGCAAGCGCTACCGCAATCCATACGCCGTGACCCACCGCGCGGACATTCACCGCGCCCTGCTCGATGCCTGCATAGCGCGATCGAGCCTGGTCGAGCTGCGCACGCACAGCAAGGTGACGCGGTTCGATCTCGAGCACGACGGGGTTGAGGTGACGCTAGACGACCGTGCATCGATCCATGCCGCGGCGCTGATCGGCGCCGACGGCTGGCGCTCGGCGGTTCGCGAGCAAATCGTCGGCGACGGCGATCCGCCGGCGTCGGGGCATATGTGCTATCGCGCCGTGCTCTCCGTCGATGACATGCCGGCGGATCTGCGCTGGCCGGCCGCGACACTCTGGGCTGCGCCGAACACTCACATCGTCCACTATCCCTTGCGTGGGTGGAAGCTTTTCAATCTCGTCGCGACGGTGGTGCGTGACCAGGCGGGCCTGGGTCACAACGAGGAGGCGCTTCCGGGAGAGGTATTGCCGCTTTTCGCAAAGAACTGCGAGACAGCGCTCAACTTGCTGCGCGTGCCGACCAAGTTCAGGCGATGGATGCTGCGTTTTCGCGAGCCGGTCGCGAACTGGAGCGAAGGTCCGGTCACGTTGCTCGGCGACTCCGCTCACCTCATGCTGCAGTACTTCGCGCAGGGCGCCGCGATGGCGATGGAGGATGCCGTGTGCCTGGCTTCGGCTGCGGATGCGTGCGACGGCCACTTTGCGGAGGCGTTCCAGCGTTACCAGGGCATGCGCCTGGTACGCGCGTCGCGAGTCCAGATTTCGTCGCGTATGCTGGGACTGCTGTACCACGCGGCGGACGTATCGAGACTGGTGCGCAACGACATCTACCGGGGGCGATCGGCCGAAAGGTATTACGATGCGCTCGACTGGATCTTTACGGCGCCGGACTACGTAAGGGATTTTGGCGGTGCGAAATCGTCGCAGCGGCGTGTGGATTCATGAGCGCGCCCGAATGAATTCAGGCCTACAAAAGCCGCTGTAGGTGCGAATTCATTCGCACGCGGTCGCCGCTGTCACAAGGGGCGAATTCATTCCCACGCCGCGAGCGCTATGAGAAAATCTTTCCCGGAGAAAGTCCTATGCTATTCACCCAACCCGAAGTCACGGACGATCGCCAGGCTTTCTACAAGCGAATCGACAAGGACAGCCTGACGCCGCTATGGGAAGTTTTGGGCAACCTCGTGCCGCCGCAACCGGCGACATCGTGCGTGCCGGCCCTTTGGCGGTATGCGCAAATGCGTCCCTTCCTCATGGAAGCGGGACGCCTGATCACCGCGCGCGAAGCGGAGCGCCGGGTGCTGATCCTGGAAAATCCCGGGCTGCGCGGCGCATCCTCGATCACTCAGAGCCTCTACGCGGGGCTGCAGATCATCCTGCCCGGCGAAGTCGCGCCCAGTCACCGCCACACGCAGTCGGCGTTACGCTTCGTCATCGAAGGTGAGGGCGCCTACACCGCGGTCGATGGCGAGAGGACCACGATGCGCCCGGGAGACTTCATCATCACGCCGTCGTGGACATTTCACGACCACGGCAATCCCGGCGATGTTCCGGTCGTTTGGCTCGATGGGCTCGACATTCCGATGGTGGCGTTTTTCGACGCGGGGTTTGCCGAGCGCTACCCCGAAGCGCTGCAGCCGGTGACCAAGCCGGAAGGCGACGCGCTCGCGCGCTTCGGCGCCAATCTCCTTCCGCTCGAATACACGCCGAGCTCGGCCACGACACCGGTGTTTACGTATCCCTATGTCCGTAGCCGCGAAGCGCTCGAGCAACTGCGCCGTCACGGCGCGCCTCACGCGAGTCATGGCGTCAAAATGCAGTTCGCGAATCCGGCAACCGGAGGTTACCCTATGCCGACGATCGGGGCGTTTCTGCAGATGCTTCCCGCCGGGTTCGAGGGGAAACCGTACCGGTCCACCGACGGCACGGTGTATTGCGCCGTCGAGGGAAGCGGCCGCAGCCGTGTCGGCGACAAGACTTTCGATTGGGACGCGCACGACGTTTTCGTCGTGCCCTCATGGTGCAGGGTTTCACATCAGGCGAAGGAAGACGCAGTGCTGTTCAGCTTTTCCGACCGCCCCGTGCAAAAAGCGCTGGGCTTGTGGAGCGAGGAAATGCTCGCCTGAAGCAATTCGCGGTCGGCTCGAGAGGAGAAGACATGAAGGGTGTGATCTGCAGCGCTCGACTCGTTCTGGCCGTGATGCTGCTGCTCTTTTGCGGCGTTGTCCTCGCTCAGGGGACGGTCAAGATCGGCGTGATCGCCGAATTTTCCGGCCCGTTTGCGGACTACGGCGCGCAGATCCTCGGAGGGATGAAGGCCTATCTCAAGCAGAATGGCGACGTCTTCGGCGGGAAGAAGATCGACATCATCGTCAAGGATACGACCGGCGCGGCGCCGGAAATCGCCAAGCGCCTGGCGCAGGAAGTGATCACGCGCGATCAGGTCGATATCCTCGCCGGTTTTGGCCTGACCCCGAATGCGCTCGCGGTGGCGCCCGTTTCGGCCGAGGCCAGGAAGCCCATGGTGATCATGAATGCGGCGACATCGATCATCACTACGCGCTCGCCCTATATCGCGCGTGTTTCGCACACGCTGCCTCAGGACACGCAGCCGATCGCGCAGTGGGCGGCAAGAAACGGCATCAAGCGGGCATTCACGCTGGTGTCCGATTTCGGCCCCGGGGTCGACGCGGAAGGCACGTTCATCAAGGCGTTCAAGGCGGCCGGAGGTGAGATCGTAGATAGCGTCCGCACGCCGCTCGCCAACCCCGATTTCGCGCCTTTCCTGCAGCGCGTGAAGGATTCCCGGCCCGAAGCGGTGTTCGTTTTTCTTCCGCCGGGAAGCCAGACGATCGCCTTCATCAAGGGCTACGAGGAGCGCGGGCTCAAGCAGGCAGGCATCAAGATCATTGCGACGGGCGATCTGACTGACGACGGAGTGCTGCAGGCAATGGGCGAGCCGACGATGGGCCTGATCACCAGCTTTCACTATTCCGCCGCGCACGATTCGCCCGAGAACAAGGCATTTCTCAAGGCCTATGCCGAGGCCAACGGTACGAAGCTGCGCCCCAATTTCATGGCTTGCGCGGGCTACGACGGCATGGCGGCCATCGCCGAGGCGCTGAAGAAGACACAGGGCTCGACCGATCCCGGTCAATTCATTGCGGCGCTCAAAGGCATGAAGCTGATGAGCCCGCGCGGTCCGATCATGATCGATCCGGACACGCGCGACATCGTGCAAACCGTCTATATCAGGCGCGTCGAAAAGGTCGACGGAGCGCTCTACAACATCGAGTTCGACAAATTTCCCGACGTCAAGGATCCGGGAAAGTAGATCGAGCTCTCTCGCAGGCCGGGCGCAGCAAGCCCATCCCGCACTCGGCGCGAAAATAAACAGACGGTGAATCGTCGCAGTGGCGCAAGTCTTCTCGGCTCGCTTCACTCTCATGCTGCGCCTGCTCCTGATCGTCGGGCTCGCGCTGGTCGCGCTCGGCTTGATCACGTATCGCGTCAATGCGCGGCCGGACGCACAGCTGGCCGCGCCGGTCGAGCAAAGCGTGCCTTTCAGCCATAAGCATCACGTCACCGACGACGGGATCGATTGCCGCTACTGCCACACCTCGGTAGAGACCTCCGCTTTCGCAGGTATCCCACCGCTTTCGACCTGCATGACCTGCCACTCGCAGATCTATACCGAAGCGCCGGTGCTGCGGGCGTTGGTAAGCGCGTACCGCGGCGGCGCGGCGTTGCGATGGAATCGCGTCCACGACCTGCCCGACTTCGTCTATTTCGATCACAGCATCCACATCGCCAAAGGCGTCGGATGCTCGACCTGCCATGGCCGGGTCGACACCATGCCGCTGACCTCGCGGGTCGTATCGCTGGACATGCAATGGTGCCTCGACTGTCATCGCACCCCTGAAAAATATCTGCGACCGGCCGACCGGATTTTCGATATGAGGTGGCAACCCGCCGCCGATCAGCTCGCGCGTGGCAGCGAATTGAAGCGCGGATACCGCGTGCGCGACGAGCGCGAGCTGACAAGCTGCTCGACCTGCCATCGCTGAAGCCCGCATGACTTCGCGTCCTCATCCTGATTCCACCCTCGTCTTCGACCGGACACAGGCCGAGGCGGCGCGGCAGGCTTTCTGGCGCGGGCTCGATGAGCTGGACCGCTCGCAGATCGATTCCCATGCACCGGCTCACGAGCCGGTAAGCTGGTATCGACGGGAGTTCATGAAGCTCATGGCAGCTTCGCTCGCCTTGGCAGGGACGCCGGGGTGTTCGCGTCCTCCTCTGGAGCAGATCGTCCCGTACCGGGAAGGGCCGCCAGAGAGCACCTACGGCAAACCGGTGTTCTTCGCATCGGCGATTGCGCGTGACGGCTACGGCGCCGGCGTGCTGGTCGAGACCAACATGGGGCGTCCCACCAAGATCGAGGGCAATCCGCTGCATCCGGCGAGCCTCGGAGCGACGGACATTTTCTCGCAGGCTGCCGTGCTGGAGCTGTGGGATCCCGATCGGTCGCAGGTCGTGCTGAACGGCAAGAACGTCGAAACCTGGGACCGCTTCGTCGAAGCATTGCGGGCGCGGCTAGCTCACGCGCCGGACGGCGCGGGCTTGCGCATTCTCACCGAGACGGTGACCTCGCCCACGCTCCATGCCCAGCTGCGCAGGCTCGTCGCGAAATATCCGCGCGCGCGCTGGCACCAGTATCAGCCGCTCAACCGCGACAATGTGTATGCGGGAACCGCGCTCGCCTTCGGCGAGCCGCTCGAGCCGCGCTACGCCTTTGGAAACGCGCGCATCGTGGTCTCGCTAGATGCCGATTTCCTCGGCAGCCTGCCCGGATGCGTGCGCTATGCCCGGGATTTCGCCGAAGCGCGGCGCACGCACGCTGCGACCATGATCCGCCTCTACGTTGCCGAAGGAACGCCGAGCCTGACCGGCGCCATGGCGGATGAAAAGCGGATCGTCCGCAGCGCAGAGATCCTCCGCCTTGCGCAGGCGATGGCGCGCGCCTTGGGTGTCGGCGCGGCGCAGCCAGGCGCGGCGGTCGCAAGCGATGCGTGGCTCGATGCCGCCGTCGCAGACCTCTTGCAGCATCGCGGGTCGGCGCTTGTCGTCGCCGGCGATCGCCAGCCGCCGGCCGTGCACGCGCTGGTGCATGCGATCAACCAGCAGCTCGGCAACCAGGGCGCGACGATCGAATACACCACGCCTGTCGCGTTCGAGCCGGCAAGTGAGCTGGAGTCGATGCGCGAGCTTGTCGCCGCGATGGACGCCGCGCAGGTCGACGCTTTGCTCGTCCTGGGCGGCAATCCGGTCTATAACGCGCCCGCCGACAGCGGCTTTGGCGCCGCGCTGGAGCGCATACCCTGGAAGGCGCATCTGAGCCTCTCTCGCGACGAGACGTCCGCGCGCTGCGACTGGCATCTGCCCGCCGCGCACGTTCTCGAATCATGGAGCGACATACGCGCCTTCGACGGCACCGTGACGATCCAGCAGCCCTGCATTGCGCCCTTGTACGGCGGCCGTTCGGCGCATGAGCTCCTCGCCGAGATAGCGGGCGAAACCGGAACTTCGGGCTATGACATCGTGCGCGAGCACTGGCAGCAAAAGCACGGCGTCGCGGGCTTCGACGCGTTCTGGCGCGACGCCTTGCGGCGCGGCGTGATCGAGGAGCCATCGCCGCTGCGGCGGGTGGCGGTGCTTAAGCCGGGCCTGTCGATCGGCGTGGAGCGGGTGTCGGATCCGAACACAATCGAGCTGGTCTTCGCGCCCGATCCGACCCTGGGCGATGGTCGCCACGCCAACAATGCATGGCTGCAGGAGCTGCCCAAGCCTCTGTCGACGCTTACCTGGGGCAACGCGGCCATGATTTCGCCCGCGCTGGCGCAACGCTTAGGCGTGAAGACCGAGGATGTGGTCGAGATCGGCGTCGGACCACGCCGGATCGAGGCGCCTGTGTGGATCAGCCCGGGCCATGCAGACGATTCGGTAACGGTGTATCTCGGGCACGGGCGAATCCGGGCGGGCAGTGTCGGAACGGGAGTCGGCTTCGACGCTTATGCCTTGCGCACCGCCGCCGCGCTCTGGAGTGCGTCCGCAGTGACGCTTAGGCCAACCGGGGCGCGCTTCCCGCTTGCCGCGACGCAAACCCATGACCGCATGGAAGGCCGCGATATCGTGCGCTTGCTCACTCGCGATCAGGCAAACGCATGCGCGAAGGGCCCGTGCCCGCCGGCAGGCGAAGCGCCCGTCCAGGCGACGCTTTATCCGCCCGTTGCCTACGAAGGCTACAAATGGGGCATGAGCATCGATCTCGGCAGCTGCATCGGCTGCGCAGCCTGCACCGTTGCCTGTCAGGCCGAGAACAATATTCCGGTCGTGGGGAAGAGCGAGGTCCGGCGCGGCCGCGAAATGCACTGGATACGCGTCGACCGCTATTACGCCGGCAGCCCGGATCGCCCGCGCACGCTCTTCCAGCCGGTACCGTGCATGCAATGCGAGCACGCGCCGTGCGAAGTGGTGTGTCCGGTCGAAGCATCGGTGCACGATGCCGAGGGACTCAACGTCCAGGTGTACAACCGCTGCGTCGGCACCCGCTTCTGCTCCAACAACTGCCCGTATAAGGTCCGCCGCTTCAACTTCTTAAGCTACACCCGCGACACACCCAGCCTCAACGCGCAGCGCAATCCCGAGGTGACGGTGCGCATGCGCGGCGTGATGGAAAAGTGCACCTATTGCGTCCAGCGCATCAGCAGAGCGCGCATCGACGCCGACAAGTCAGGACGGCGCATCGTCGACGGAGACGTGGTGACGGCGTGTCAGGCGGTGTGTCCGACGCAGGCGATCGTTTTTGGCGATCTCAATGATCCGCAAAGCGCGGTGAACCAACGCAAATCCTCGCCGCTCGATTACGCACTTCTCGCGGAGCTCAACACGCGGCCTCGGACCACCTACCTGCCCAAGGTGATCAACCCAGCGGCGGGAAGCGAGCGCGCATGAAAACGACGGCGCCCGCGCCGAGCTTGCCGCGGTGCCGTCTCGCGCCAGACAACGATGCCGAGTGAATCGACGCTTGCGGCGACGCCCGTCCTGCGCGGCCATTACAGCGACGCGTCGATCACCGACAAGATCGCCGACATCGTCCTGGTCCAGCCGGCGCACTGGGGATGGATCGCCGGCTTAGGTGTTGCCGCCGCATTTACACTGCTGTTCCTGGTCGCGATCAGCTATCTGCTCGCCAAGGGGGTCGGCATCTGGGGCATCAACGAGCCCGTCGCCTGGGCCTTCGCGATCACCGACTTCGTCTGGTGGGTCGGCATCGGTCACGCCGGCACGTTCATCTCCGCCTTCCTGCTTCTGCTGCGGCAGAGCTGGCGCACCTCGATCAACCGATTTGCCGAAGCGATGACCATTTTCGCCGTCGCCATGGCCGGTCTGATGCCGATCCTCCACCTCGGGCGGCCGTGGTTCTTCTATTGGCTGATTCCGTATCCAAACATCATGAATGTCTGGCCGCAGTGGCGAAGCCCTCTGGTATGGGACATCTTCGCCGTCGGCACCTACATCATCGTCTCCATCCTGTTCTGGTACATGGGACTGATTCCGGATCTCGCGACCTTGCGCGACAGCGCGCGAGTGCGCTGGAAGCAGGTTGCGTACGGCTTGCTCGCGCTCGGCTGGCGCGGCGAAGCGCGCCACTGGCACCGCTTCGATACGGCGTATCTGCTGATGGCGGGACTCGCGACGCCTCTGGTGATCTCGGTGCACAGCGTGGTTTCGCTCGACTTCGCCATCGGCAACACGCCCGGCTGGCACTCGACCATCTTGCTCTTTTCGGGTTTCGCGATGGCATTGACGCTGTGCATACCGCTGCGCGCGGTATTTGGTCTGCGCGCGTTCATCACGGCGCGTCATCTGGACAACATCGCCAAGCTCATGCTCGTCTGCTGCCTCATCGTCACCTATAGCTATCTGATCGAGATCTTCATGGCGTTCTACAGCGCAGATCCTTACACCATCGCAATGACGATGAACCGGGTGCAGGGACCCTACGCGCCGCTCTACTGGTCGGTCGTCCTGTGCAACGTGGTTGTCCCGCAGGCGTTGTGGTTCGCGCATGTTCGCGCGAGCCCCTTGTCGCTTTTCATGATTGCCATCGTGGTGAACATCGGGATGTGGCTGGAGCGCTTCATGATCATCGTCGTCAGCCTGCA
Organism: Betaproteobacteria bacterium; assembly: GCA_005889025.1. Taxonomy (GTDB): domain Bacteria; phylum Pseudomonadota; class Gammaproteobacteria; order Burkholderiales; family Casimicrobiaceae; genus PALSA-1003. Next base: position 5,694 of record VBCZ01000099.1, on the reverse strand, counting down.
CCGTGACTTCCTGCCCTCGGCGTGGGGCATGTTCTACCCGACTTTCTGGGACCTGGCGACGCTGGCGGGCTCGATCGGCTGCTTCGCGCTGCTGTTCCTGCTCTTTCTGCGCTTTCTCCCGGCGATATCCATTGCGGAAATGCGCAAGCTGGCGCGACGGCTGCCCCGGCGCGCATGAAAAACGCATCTAACCTGTATGGAGTCATGGCTGAATTTGCGACGCCGCAGGCGTTGCTCGACGCGGTCGCCCGCTGTCGAAGCGCGTCGTTCGCTAAGCTGGAAGCCTTCGCGCCGTTCTCGATCGACGGGCTTCCCGAGGCGCTCGGCTTTACGCGCAACCGCGTGCCGCTGGTGACGCTCATCGGCGGATTGCTGGGCGGCATCGGCGGCTACTTCATGCAGTGGTACAGCGCGGTCGTCGACTATCCGATCAATGCGGGGGGACGGCCCTTGCATGCCTGGCCCGCGTTCATTCCGGCGACCTTCGAGCTTGCCGTACTCGGTGCGGCGCTGGCGGCGTTCTTCGGCTTCCTCGCGCTCAATGGGCTGCCGCGATTGCGACATCCGGTGTTCGACGCGCCGGATTTCGATCTCGCGTCGCGCAGCCGTTTCTTCCTCTGCGTGCGCGCATACGGCACCGCGTTCGATGCGGATGCAGCGGAACGCTTCCTGCGCGAGCTTGCGCCGGTGCGCGTCATGCGCGTGGATCGCTGATGCCATGATTGCCCAGAAATCGACGCTTCTCCGGCTGAGCCTTTGCTTGATCACGATCTCGGCGCCGCTGGCAGGCTGCGAAAAGACCGTGCAGAACATGTACGACCAGCCGAGATACAAGCCTCTCGCAGAGAGCCCGCTGTGGGGTGACGGGCGCGCATCGCGGCCGCTGCCTGAGGGCGCCGTCGCATACAGCGAGGGAACGCTGGCGGGCACGTCGAGCGGCCGCGCAGGCATTTCGCCGCCAGGCTCGGTGACCGCTGCGATATCGGCGGTGAAGCGACAGGCGTGGACGCTGGCGACGCTCGAGCGCGGCCGCGAACGCTTCGATATTTTCTGCGCACCCTGCCACAGCGAAACAGGCGATGGCGACGGCATGATCGTGCGGCGCGGCTTTCCCCGCCCGGCTTCCTTCCACAGCGATCGCCTGCGGCAGGCGAGCGACGACTATCTTTATTCGGTGATCAGCGAAGGCTATGGCGCGATGTATCCGTATTCGGAGCACATCGCCGCGGACGACCGGCGCGCGATTGTCGGTTACGTCCGTGCATTGCAGTTGAGCCAGAATGCGAAGCTCGCCGACGTTCCTTCCGAGGCACGCCGCCGTCTGGAGCGCACGCCATGATTCGCGCCGGCGAATCCGTGCTCCGCTTGCGCCGCGGGGCGCTTGCCGCGGCATTTGCGGGCAGCGCGCTGACCGCGGCGGCGTACTGGCTCGACCGGCCAAGCATCTTCCAATCATGGCTTTTCGTGTGGCTCTTTTTCCTGGGCATCGCGCTCGGCAGCATGGTCGATATCATGATTCACGAGTTGACCGGCGGCGCCTGGGGCTTCGCGGTCCGGCCTCCTGCGGAAGCGGCAATGGCGACGCTTCCCGTGCTCGCGCTTCTGGGCTTGCCGCTTGCCCTTGGCCTTGGCGATCTTTATCCATGGGTGGACCGAGGCGCCGGTCCGAGGCGCTGGTATCTCAACATCGCCGCATTCGAGATCCGCGCGGTCGTCTATTTCGCACTCTGGATCGCCGTGAGCAGCGCGCTCCTGCGTTACTGGCGCGCCGGCGCGACCAACGCCGAATCGCTGCCACGGCGGGCGCTTCGGCGATTGTGCGTTGTAGGCCTCCTTATCTACGCTGTAACCGCGAGCCTGGCCGCAGTCGATTGGATCATGTCGCTCAGCGCGAACTGGTACTCGACAGGTTTCGGCCTGCTCATCATGGTTGGGCAGGCCATGTCGGGCTTCGCATTTACCGTGGCCTTCGCGGTTTTTGCCGGATATCTCCGCGACGGCTCACCCAATGCCGCCCGCAATGCGCAGGATCTGGGCAATCTGTTGCTTACCCTGGTCATGCTCTGGGCGTATCTGGCATTCACCCAGTTCCTGATCATCTGGGCGGAGGATCTTCCGCCGGATATCGGCTGGTACATTCTCCGCGCCGAACCAAGATGGCGTGCGCTGGCCATCTTGGTGCTTGCGCTCCAATTCGTGCTGCCGGTGATCGCGATGCTGTTTCGCGCATTCAAACGCAGCCCGCGCCGTCTCGCCGGATTGTGCGCGGTCGTGCTCGTCGCACATTGGGGCGAGTTGCTTTGGCTCGTCGCGCCCGCTGCGCGACCCGAGGGACTCGCACTGCGTTGGACCGACCTTGCCGCGACGCTCGCCATCGGCGGCTTTTGGCTGGCTCGGCTCTCGGCGATACTTGCCCAACCGCGGCTAGCGCCGTCGCCGGACATCCCGGTCGCCCGCCATGGCTGACGCCAGGTTCGCACCGCGCGGCGCCGCGCAGTACGAGCGCTTCTCGAGCGGGCTTTTGCCCGCGGGTTTGGTCGAGCGATTCCAGCGCCTGCCAACACGCGTCCGCCGGCGATTTCCGGGCCGGTACTGCAGGTCTCTCCGGAAACCGAGCTCGACGCGCTACGCGCGGCCAAGCGCGCCCAACTGGAAGATTACCGCTGGATCGACCGCCAGAAAGGTGCGGTGCAGATTTCCATCGAGCGAGCGATGCAACTGCTGGCAGAGCGCGCTGCGGCGAAGGACGCTTCGCCGTGATTTCTCGTCGGCTCCGCGCCGCCGCATTGATCGGAGCGCTTGTCTGCGTTCGCGCGGATGCGGCCTATCTCGACGAACTGCAGGATGTCGGCTTCGATCAGCATTTGTCCGCCACGCTGCCACTCGCCGCACGCTTTACCGATGAGCGTGGCAAAAGCGCGCCGCTGGCGCAATTCATCGACGGGCGCCCCGCAATCCTGCTGCTGGGTTATTACGAGTGTCCGAACCTATGCAGCACCGTGCGGCAGTCGCTCAGCCGGAGCCTCGTCGCAACAGACCTGGAGGCCGGCAAGCAGTTCGGAGTCATCGCCGTCAGCATCGATCCCGAGGAGGGCACGCCAAACGCTGCAACCGCCAGCTCCTCGCTCTTTCGGGGCAACGATCCGTCTCGAACGGGCATCGGATGGCATTTACTCACCGCAGACGCCGGCGCCATCGGCCAGCTCGCACACACCGTGGGCTTGCGCTACCGCTACGATCGCTCGCAGCATCAATACCTGCACCCTGCCGGGGTCGTCATTGTCACGCCGGGAGGCCGCATCTCGCGCTATTTCTTCGGCGTCGATTTCCCGCCTGACGAGTTGCGCAAAAGCCTGCTCGACGCTGCAAGCGAGCGTATTGCATCCCCCGTCGAGCGCTTGTTGCTCCTCTGCTTTCATTACGATCCCGCGACCGGGAAGTATTCCGCGACGATCGAGACTCTCTCGCGCGCTCTCGGTGCGATCACCGCGCTCGCGCTCGGCGGCTTCATCCTCCGCCTTCGACGTCGGGAAAGAGAGACGCGATTGGCGGATACATGAAGCTGCCTTTCCTTCCGGAGGCTGCATCGGCGCTCGCGAGCAAGGTCGACGCACTTCTCGTCGCGGTCACGCTGATGACAGGCATCGTCGCGCTTGCGGTCGTGGTTCTCATCATCGTGTTCGCACTGAAGTACCGGCATGGCGCCGACGTGCCGCGTGACCGGGCGCCGGAGCCGATTCAGCGCCGCATTCGCCGGCGCATGGAGATCGCCTGGGTCGCTGTCCCGCTGCTGCTGTTCATCGCGGTGTTCGGCTGGGGCGCGACGCTTTATTTCGACCACGCCGCGCCTCCGGCGGACGCGCTGGAGATCTTTGTCGTCGCGAAGCAGTGGATGTGGAAGCTGCAGCACGTTACGGGTCAGCGGGAGATCGACGAGCTGCACGTGCCCAGTGGAATCCCCGTCAAGCTGGTCATGACCTCGCAGGATGCGATCCACAGCTATTTCGTGCCGGCATTCCGCGTGAAACAGGATGTCTTGCCCGGTCGCTACACCGTTCTCTGGTTCACGGCGACGCGGCCCGGCGAATACCATCTGTTTTGCGCCGAATATTGTGGAACCGATCATTCACGCATGATCGGCAAGGTCGTGGTTCTCGAGCCCGCAGCGTTCCAGCGCTGGCTCGAAGTCAATAATGCCGAACCGGCGATGGCGACTCGCGGTGAATCGCTGTTCAGGCAACTCGGCTGCAGCGGTTGTCATGGTGCGCATGCCGCCGTGCGCGCACCTCCGCTGGAAGGGCTCTACGGCAGACAGGTGCCGCTCAAAGGGGGACGCACAGCGATAGCTGACGACCGCTACCTGCGCGACTCTATCCTGCTTCCGCACAAGGAAATCGCCGCCGGATACGATCCGGTGATGCCCTCGTTTGCGGGGCAGATTTCCGATCCCGAGCTGCTCGACCTGATCGCCTACATCAAGAGCCTGGCAACAAAAGAGCCGCCGCCGTGACGTCGGGGCGCGCGAGCTCTTCCGGCTATCTCGGCGCAGGCATGACGCTGCGATCCTGGCTGACGACGCACGATCACAAGCGGATCGCGGTCCTGTACGCGCTCGCGATCACTGCGTTTTTCTTCATCGGCGGCGCGGCCGCCACCCTGATCCGCATCGAGCTCGCCACGCCGGCGGGCGATCTGGTTTCCGCCAACACCTACAACAAGCTCTTCACCATGCACGGCGTGATCATGGTGTGGTTCTTCCTCATTCCTTCGATACCGGCGACCCTCGGAAACTTTCTCGTGCCGCTGATGATCGGCGCCAGGGATCTCGCGTTTCCGCGCCTCAATCTCGCGAGCTGGTACCTGTATGTCTTCGGCGCGCTGTTCACGCTGGCGGCGCTGTTCCTGGGAGGCGTCGACACCGGCTGGACCTTCTATACGCCTTTCTCGACCATGTTTTCGGACACGCACGTGATTGCGGTCGTCGCGGGCGTGTTCATCGTCGGCTTTTCATCGATTCTCACCGGGCTCAACTTCATCGTCACCATTCACAAATTACGCGCGCCGGGCCTCACCTGGTTCCGGCTGCCGCTTTTCGTCTGGGCGCAATACGCCACGAGTGTGATCCTGGTGCTCGCTACGCCCGTGCTGGCGATGACTCTTACGCTGCTCGCGATCGAGCGCGTTCTGCACGTCGGCATCTTCGACCCGGCGCTGGGCGGCGATCCGCTGCTGTTCCAGCACCTGTTCTGGTTTTATTCGCACCCGGCGGTCTACATCATGATCCTGCCGGCGATGGGAATCGTCAGCGAGGTCATCGCCTGCTTTTCGCGCAATCCCGTGTTCGGCTATCGCTCCATGGCCTACGCCATCATCGCCATCGCGGTCGTCGGCTTCCTGGTCTGGGGCCATCACATGTTCGTGTCGGGTCAGTCGGTGTCGGCTGGGATGGTCTTCTCCATCCTGAGCTACCTGGTCGCGATTCCCTCGGCGATCAAGGTCTTCAACTGGACCGCGACACTCTACAAGGGGAGCATTTCATTCGAGGCGCCGATGCTCTACGCGCTCGGATTCATCGGCCTGTTCATGTTAGGCGGAATGACCGGGCTCTTCCTCGCGGCGCTGGCGCTGGACGTGCATCTGACAGATACATACTTCGTCGTTGCCCATTTCCACTACATCATGGTTGGCGGCGCG
>VBCZ01000098.1:19993-21873 GCA_005889025.1 Betaproteobacteria bacterium | reverse complement strand
TCTTCAGCTTTGGCGCGGACGGAGCACCCGGGGGAAGCGGCTACGACGCCGACATCGGATCATGGGACCTGTAAACGCCGGAAAAGCTGCTGCGCCGGCCACGCTTTCCGGGAGGTTATCCGCGCGAAGGAAGAGCAAAGGATTCACACTGGTCGAGATGCTGGTCGTGCTGCTGGTTATCGGGCTTGCGGCCGGCCTCACCTACGCGCGCCTGGAAGCCGATCCCCGGCAGGCTCTCGAGCACGAGAGCCGGCAACTTGCCGCTGCGCTGGAGCACGCGGCGCTGCTGGCGCAATGGCGCAGCGAGCCTCTGGGCATTTCCGCCAGTGGCAATAGCTACCGCTTCTGGCGCCGTGGATCGGATGCCAACAGCGACCTTTGGGTGGCGCTCTCCGACGATGATGTGCTTGCAGCCCATTTCCTGCCCGCTCCGCTGTACGCGGCGGCGCGCGAATACGCCGGTCGCCCCGTCGCAGCCGATGCAATACTTCCGCTGCGCCCGAGCGGTCACAACGAACCATATGCGATCGAGATCGCCTCCGATCAATGGCGAGTGCTTGTTCTAGCCGATCCGCTGAATCGCGTCGCGATTTCCGATCCCGCTTTGCAATAGCGCGCTTGGCGCCGCCTCTCGAAACCGTGTGGCGCCGTTTTCAAAAGGGTCTGAGCGGACGGCATTTACCCGGATTCACTCTGGTCGAGGTGCTGGTCGCGCTCGCCATTCTCGCCGTCGCGCTCGCGGCGGGATTTCGCAGTGTGGCGCAAAGTGCCGAGACCGCTACGGCATTGAAATCCCGCACGCTTGCACTATGGGTCGCGCAGAATCGGCTCGCTGCAGCGCAGCTCGAGGCACCCGCCCCTGCCGTAGGAGAACGCAGTGGCAGCGAAACGCAGGCCGGCGTCACGTTCAGCTGGCACGCTACGATTTCCGGAACGCCCAATCCCGCATTTCACAAAATCGAGATCAGCGTTGCCGATCCTTCGGCGCCCGACTACATCCTCACACGACTGGTGGGATACTTGGGCCAGTCCACGCAGCGATGACTCGCCCGCCGATGTCACGCGGCGGATTCACCCTGCTCGAGGTGCTCATCGCCATTGCAATCGCCGCCGTCATCGCGGTGCTCGGATATCGTGCGATCGCGGCGCTCACGGAAAGCGAGTCGCGTCTTGCCGCGGAATCGGCGCGATGGCGGACGCTGGATCTCTTTTTCGCGCGGCTTGAAGCCGACATGCGTCAAGCCGTTCCCCGGACCGCCCGCAATGGCGAATTGCGCGAGCCGGGATGGGCCGGACAGATTGCCGATAGTTCCGGCAATTCTGCGGTGTCGTTCTCGCGTGCGGGACCCGAGTTCAACTTCGAGCCGGGCAGTGCCGGCCAGCGGATAGGCTATCGCTTGCGGGAAGGCGTTATCGAAGTGCTGTACTGGGCCGGGTACGATCGACCAAGCGGTATCGCGCCGACCGCGTATCCGCTGCTCTCCGGTATTTCGCGCTTCCGCCTCGCGTATCTGACGCGCAACGGCGCCTGGGCCCAGGTGTGGCCGCAGGGCGCGGATGCGGACCCGCCGCGCGCCGCCCGCGTCGAGCTTACGCTGTCGTCGGGTGAGGTCATCGAGCGATGGCTCGCACTCCGATGACGTCCTCCCGCGGCGCCGCGGTGGTGGTGGCGATGTTGCTTGCCGCTCTGGCTGCGACGATCGCGGCGACGCTTCTCTGGCAGCAGCAACGCTGGATCGGCGAGCATGCGCATCGTCGCGATCAGGTGCAGGCGCAGGCGCTGGCCATGGCAGGTGTGCAATGGGCGCGACAAATCGTGTTCGAGAATGCGCCTGCCGGCCAGATCGTGCATCTCGGGCAACCATGGGCGCTTAAGCTAC
>VBCZ01000098.1:8443-19960 GCA_005889025.1 Betaproteobacteria bacterium | reverse complement strand
CCTCGCCGGCGCCGGCAACGCACCGATCGCGGCGCGGGCCGCGCTGTCGAGACTTTTCGGCCAGGTCGCACTGCCGTTGCCGGTGCTCGATGCGATCACCGATTGGGTCGACGCCGATTCTCAGACAAGCGGCACCGGAGGCGCCGAGGACGCGTGGTATCTGGCGCAGACCCCGCCGGGCCTTGCCGCCAACGCGCCGGTTCGGCGAGTCGCCGAACTCGCGGCGGTGCGCGGCGCAGATGCCGCGATCGTTTCCAGAATACGTTCCTATCTATCCGCGCTGGACGCGCCTACCGCAGTGAACGTGAACACCGCTCCCGCAGAAGTGATACGCGCATTGGTACCGGGGATGGACTCTGACGCGGCCGCAAAGCTCGTAGCCGATCGTCAACAGACACCGTTCGGCAGCATTGCCGATTTCAAATCCAGGCTGCCGCACCCTGAGGTCGTCATCGACGAGACAGCCCTCGACGTCAAAAGCGACTGGTTCGAGATCTCCATCGAGGCGCGCCAGGGCGACACGATCGCCCGCGCACGCGCATTGCTGCGACGCTCGGCGTCCGGTTCGGCGTGGCCGGTCGTGGTGTGGCAGACGGTCGAATGACAACGTGAGACGGCCGCTCGCGTACAATCTTTGCGCACAACTTTTAGCGCCATGATTCCATGACCACGCTGCGCGTCTATTTCGACGTTTCGCCCGAGCCCGATCAAACCGCGGATTGGGCGCTCTTCGACGCGGACGACAGCGTGATGCATTCCGGGCACGGCAAAGTCGGTGAATGGCCCGCGGCCGATGCACGTGAAGCCGTTATCGCCGCGGCGCGCGGTCGGCTCACGACCGTTTCCTTGCCCCCGCTCCCCGCGCAACGACTGCAGGCTGCGGTGCGCTACGCGTTGGAGGATCAGCTCGCCGGAGCCCCCGAGGAAAGTCACGTCGCGGCGGGTCCCCAGGCCGCCGACGGAAGTATCCGCGTAGCGGTCGTCTCCGATCACTGGATGCAAACTTTTGTGCAGCAGTCGCAGCGTTGCGGGATCCGCTGGCGCCGCGTCCTGCTGGAAAGCGACCTCGCCTCGCCACCGCCCGGCGGATGGTGCTGGTGCGCGGCGTCGCTCGCCCAATCAGGATTCGTTTGCACCGATCGCGGCGCGAGCATGGCAATTGGGCCTGCGCACGGCGGCGAGCCGCCCGAGGAGCTCATTGCGGCGCTGGCTGGCAGCGAAGAGCGGCGACCCGGCATTGTGCGCGTCGATGTCGGCGGCGCGACGCCTGCATTGCTCAATCGGGCTAAAGCGAAAACGGACATCGAATTTGTCGCCGGTGCGCCATGGCATTGGCCCAACGCCGATGCGAACGCTTTTGCCTCGGCCATCGATTTGCAAAGCGGGATCTACGACGCGGCACCCCCGGCGCGGAAGGTCGATCCGCTACGCGTGCTGCGACCTGCGGCATGGATCGTCGCGACTGCTCTCGGCTTTTACGCATTCGCGACGGTGGGTGAGTGGTTGTGGCTACAGTGGCAATCGGGCCGCACCGAGCGGGAGTTAGTCGCGATTGCGCAATCCGCCGCACCCGATTCCAGCGGTGTGCCGCCTGCGCTGGCGATTTCGCGGCGCCTGGCAGAGCTGCGGCATCGTGCAGGCCTGGTCGCCGACAATGACTTGCTGCCACTCCTTGCCCGCGCAGCCCCCGCGCTCGTCGGGCTTCCTCCGGGGGCGCTTCGATCGTTGCGCTACGCCGACGGCCACGTGGTGATCGATTTGCAAAAGGCCGATGCCAATCAGCCCGCCCGCATCCAGGAAGCGCTGGGGCGGCAAGGACTGATCGCAATCGCCGCCCCGACAGCGACGGGGGCCCGGATCCGCTTCGGACTCGATTGATGGCGAGGACATTGCGTGCGCCGGCGCGCGAACACTGGGCGCAATGGTGGCAGCTGCGAACACCCGGCGAGCGTGCCGCATGGACGGGCGCAGGAGCGCTCGCGGCCGCGCTCCTTGCATGGCTGGTCATCGTGCAGCCGGCGGCTCGCGACTCCGAGCGGCTCGCGAGGCAGTTAGCCGCGCAGCGCATCGCCCTGGCACAGGCGCATCGCCAGTCCGACGAAATTGCAGGCCTCGCCCGCAACAACGCAGTCCGCGCACCGCGCGATGTACGGTCGACTCTCGACGCCGAGCTCGCTCGCCAGCGCGTCAAGGCGGCGGTTGATCGCGTCGACAACCAGCGGATTCGGCTCACCTTCGACGCTATCGACTTCGGCGCGCTGATGTCCTTGCTCGACACTTTGCAGCGGAGCGTCCGGATCCGTCCGGTCGATCTGAGCGCAACGGCGCGCGTGGAGCCGGCGCAGGTTCGCGCCGAGCTCACGATTACCTCCGATTAATGCGCGCGCTCTTCGCGATCGGCCTGACCGTGGCCGCGCTCGCGCTTGCGCTGGCGATTCTGGCGCCGGCGACGCTCGTAGATAATCGCGTGGACGCCATGACCGCGGGCCGGGTGCGCATTACCAACGCGACGGGAACGGTGTGGAACGGCGCGGGCGATCTGAGCGTTCCTGCCGCGAATCTTCGCTTTCCCGTCGCCTGGCACATCGAGCGTTTCCCTCTTCTGTGGGCGGAGGTGCACGGCACCCTGCGCGAGCAAGGCGACGTGCCGGTTGTGTTTGAGGTAGGGCGCGATCGATTCGACGTTCGCAACCTGGCGTTGTCATTGACCGCCGATGCGCTGCTCCGCACCGTCGGCGCACCCGCGATGATCGGCGATGCCGGAGGCCGCGTCGACGTTCATGTCGAGCGGCTGTTAAGACAGCACGACGCGCTCGACGGGCAAGTCGAAGCGCGTTGGCTCGACGCCAGTCTTCCCGGACCGCGTCCCGACGCGCGTATCGCGTTGGGCGATGTCCGCATCGATGGCAGCGGGCGCGGCGGCAGGCTTGTCGGAACGATCGCCAATACCGGCGGCAACGTCGACATCGCCGGCACCGTCACCGTCGGCGCAAGCGGCGATGCCGGCATCGACGCGCAGATTCGCCCCCGCGACGGCCTCGACGCCGTGCGTCGCAACGCCATCGCGGCCGCGCTTTCGATGATCGGGCGTGCAGACGGCACCGGCGCGTACCGCATCGCGTGGACGATCGCGCCGTGAAGGAACGCCGGGGAAAGTCCGCGAAGCGGACTGGGGCGCACTCCAAAGTGGGCGCCGGCGAAAGCGCGTCCCGGGCAGCGACGCGGAAGCGCGTCGCGGGTATCGACGCGATACGCGGTGCGGCGATTTGCCTGATGGTCGTGTACCACTTTCTTTTCGATTTGAACTGGTTCCACGTCTTTCGCGCCGACTTCAACAACGACCCTTTCTGGCTCGGATTTCGGGCATGGGTCGTCAGTATGTTCTTGCTGCTGGTCGGTGTGAGCCTGGTGCTGGCAGTGCGCGCCGGGATGTCGCGCCATCGGTTTTGGCGTCGGATCGCTGTGATCGGGATCTGCGCGCTATTGGTCAGTGCGGCAAGTTACGTGACCTTCCCGAAGACTTTCATCACCTTCGGCATTTTGCATTGCATTGTGCTGACATCGATTCTGGCCTGGCCGCTGGCGCGCCATCCGTGGATTTCTCTGGCGCTGGGAATGGCGGTCATCGTCGCGGGACTCACCGTGCAGTTACCGATGTTCGATGCACCATGGCTCAACTGGGTCGGATTCACCACCCATAAGCCTCCGACGGAAGACTACGTTCCGCTGTTTCCCTGGATGGGTGTGTCGCTCGCCGGCATTGCGCTCGGCCACTGGATCGTGGCACGAGCGTTTAAACCCGTAGATCCTCTTTCGCGCACCGCTCCGGTGTGGCTCACCTGGCTCGGCCGGCACAGTCTCATCGTGTACATGGCTCATCAGCCGATCATGGTCGGCTTGCTGCGAGTCATTTTTTAGAGTCATTTTTTAGGGGTCAGACCCCATTTTTCCAGTTGTGTCTCGTGCGCAGAAAATGGGTCTGACCCCGGTGGCGCCGATTTTTTGGCAGGTGACAGCGTAAGACAGACTTCGCTACAATCACATCCTTGCAGCGACAGGCGCGTAGCTCAGCTGGTTAGAGCACCACCTTGACATGGTGGGGGTCGTTGGTTCGAGTCCAATCGCGCCTACCATTGAGGCATGGTTATGACACCGCGAACGCGTTCGGAGACCCACTGATCGAAGCGCGAGCTCGCACATGGCTTTCGGCAAAAAAGTGCGGCTTGCCCGCACTTTTTTGTTAGGGGAGAAGGCTCGGAGAGCAGCATGCCTGATATCAGACTGCCCGATGGCGCCGTCAAGCATTTCGATGCGCCTGTTTCCGTCGCCGGAGTGGCGGCCGCGATCGGCCCCGGGCTGGCCAAGGCTGCGCTGGCGGGCAAAGTCGACGGCCAACTGGTCGATACGTCCTACGTCGTCGATCGGGACGCGAGCGTGGCCATCGTCACCGACAAGGATCCCGAAGGACTCCAGGTGCTGCGCCACTCGACGGCGCATCTCCTCGCGTACGCGGTCAAGGAATTATTTCCCGACGCGCAGGTTACGATCGGCCCGGTTATCGAGGACGGCTTCTATTACGATTTTTCGTACAAGCGGCCGTTCACGCCGGAAGACCTCGCTGCGATCGAGAAAAAAATGACCGCGCTCGCACAATTGAATGAGCCGGTCTCGCGCAAATTGATGCCGCGCGACGACGCGGTGACGTACTTCGAGGCCCTTGGCGAGCACTACAAGGCCGAGATCATCGCGTCGATCCCGTCGGGCGAAGACATCTCGCTCTATACCGAAGGCCAGTTCACAGACCTCTGCCGCGGACCGCACGTACCCTCGACCGGCAAGCTCAAGGTGTTCAAGCTCACCCGCCTTGCCGGCGCGTACTGGCGCGGCGATTCGCGCAACGAGATGCTCCAGCGGATTTACGGAACGGCGTGGGCGAAGAAGGAAGATCTCGACGCCTACCTGCATCGCATCGAGGAGGCGGAGAAGCGCGACCACCGCAAGCGAAGCGCCCGGCATGGTGTTCTGGCATCCGAAGGGCTGGACCATTTGGCAGCAGGTCGAGCAACACATGCGCCGCGTCTACCAGGAGACCGGATACCAGGAGGTCAAATGTCCGCTGATTCTCGACCGCTCGCTGTGGGAGAAATCCGGACATTGGGAAAATTACAAGGAGAACATGTTCTTTACGGAGTCCGAAAAGCGCGATTTCGCGATCAAGCCCATGAACTGCCCGGGCCACGTGCAAATCTTCAATTCGGACCTGCGCAGCTACCGTGAGCTGCCGCTACGCTACGGCGAGTTCGGATCGTGTCACCGAAACGAGCCGTCCGGCGCGCTGCACGGGCTTATGCGCGTGCGCGCCTTCACGCAGGACGACGGACATATCTTCTGCGGCGAAGACCAGATCCAGCCGGAGGTCACCGCGTTCAATGGCCAGGCCATGGCGGTGTATAGGGATTTCGGCTTCGACGATATCGTCATCAAGCTTGCGCTTCGCCCGGAAAAGCGAATCGGCTCGGACGAAACGTGGGACCGCGCGGAGCAGGCGCTGCGCCAGGCGCTCCAGGCATCCGGGGCGACTTGGAGCGAGTTGTCGGGTGAAGGCGCTTTTTATGGCCCGAAGATCGAATACCACCTTAAGGATTCGCTCGGCCGCTCGTGGCAGTGCGGTACGATGCAAGTCGATTTTTCGATGCCGGATCGGCTGGGTTGCGAGTATGTCGCGGAGGACAACGCGCGGAAGGTGCCGGTGATGCTCCACCGCGCGATCGTGGGATCGCTGGAGCGTTTTATCGGTATTCTCATCGAAAACTATGCCGGCGCTCTCCCCTTGTGGCTCGCACCCGTCCAGGTAGCTGTGCTTACGATCACCGATCGTCAGGCTGAGTACGCACGCGAGATTTCGGCCGAGCTTAAGGGGGCCGGCGTTCGCGTCATAGCCGATTTGCGTAACGAAAAAATTACCTATAAAATTCGAGAACATAGCCTGCAAAAGCTGCCGTACCAGGTAATCCTTGGCGACAAGGAGCTGCAGGCGAATCAGGTGGCCGTGCGAACCCGTGCCGGCGAGGATCTCGGGGCAATGAGCCGGGATGCCTTTATCAACCGTCTCCAATCCGAGACGGCGTCGCGCCGATGATGCGATCGGCGCTAGCTAAGCGGCGCGGGTCACGGCCGATTTTTTTATTTTTTGGAGAATAGCCAATAGCCCAGGACAAAGCACAGCGGATCAATGGCGAGATCAACGCGCCGCAGGTCCGCTTGGTAGGTGTGGAAGGTGAGCAACTTGGCATCGTGCCGGTCGCAGATGCGATCGCACGAGCGGAAGCCGCAGAACTCGATCTGGTGGAGCTCGCTCCGCCAAATACCGCGAAGCGAAGCGCCAGCACGAAGCAAGGCTCAAGCTCAAGCAAATCCAGGTCAAGGAAGTCAAGTTCCGTCCTGGAACCGACGAAGGCGATTACAAGATCAAGCTCCGGAACCTGATTCGGTTCCTGGGCGAAGGCGACAAGGCCAAGGTGACGCTTCGATTTCGCGGCCGCGAGATGGCGCACCAGGAGTTCGGCATACGCCTTCTTGAGCGCATTCGGGGAGACTTGGAGCCGCACAGCGTGGTCGAGCAGTTTCCAAGGCTCGAGGGACGGCAGATGGTGATGCTGCTGGCCCCCAAGAAAGCAGCGGTACCGAAGCATCACCCGAACAAGCCCGAGGACGGTAAGGCCGCAAGCCAGAAAGCCTCTCCACCGGAGAGCACCGCCGTGGGCAGCAAATAGGAAAGCGTCATGCCCAAGATGAAGACCAAGAGCGGAGCGAAAAAACGCTTCCGCGTGCGTGGGGGCGGGAGCATCAAGCGCTCGCAGGCGTTCAAGCGCCATATCCTCACCAAGAAATCCACCAAGAACAAGCGGCACCTTCGCGGGATCACCAACGTCGACAAGACCAATGCCGGCTCGGTGAAAGCGATGCTGCCTTATGCGTAGGGGCCGGCCATGCCAAGAGTAAAGCGTGGCGTAACCGCCAAGGCGCGGCACAAGAAGGTGCTCGCCCAATCCAAGGGGTATCGAGGCCGCCGCAATAACGTCTATCGCGTCGCCAAAGAAGCGGTGATGAAGGCGGGTCAATACCAGTACCGCGACCGCCGCAACATGAAGCGCGAGTTCCGCGCCTTGTGGATCGCGCGGATCAACGCCGCGGTACGTGAGCTGGGCATGTCCTACAGCGTGTTCATGAACGGCATGAAAAAGGCGTCCATCGATATCGATCGTAAAGTGCTTGCCGACCTTGCGGTGCACGACAAGGCGGCATTCGGCAAGATCGCGGAGCAGGCCAAAGCCTCTCTGGCCTGAGTTCTTGCAAGCAACGAGGGAGGCGGCAACGCCTCCCTTTTTTTTCGGCGATGCGCGCCAAAGCCGAGCGCGCAAGGAGAGCGCCGCCGAGGCGGCGGCCGTATCGCCGGGTTCTTGTGTGCGCAAGGCGTTTGTCCTCATGGAAGATCTGGAATCCATCACCGCGGCCGCACTCGAAGAATTTGCGGCATGCGCCGATCCCGCAGCGCTCGAGAACAGCAAGGCGCGCTATCTAGGCAAGACCGGGCAGCTCAGCGAGTTGCTCAAATCGCTGGGCAAACTCTCCGCAGCGGACCGGCCCGCAGCCGGCGCGCGCATCAACGAGGCGAAGGCAAAACTCGAGGCTGCACTCAACCGTCGCCGAGCGGAACTGGCGGATCTCAGGCTGACACGGCAACTGTCCGCGCAGGCGCTCGATGTAACCCTGCCGGGGCGCGGGATCGGCGTGGGCGGCTTGCACCCCATCACTCGAACGCTCCAGCGCATCGAGACGTTGTTTCATTCGATCGGGTTCGCTGTCGCACTGGGCCCCGAAATCGAAGACGATTTCCATAACTTCACCGCGCTCAACACGCCCGAAGATCACCCCGCCCGCTCGATGCACGATACTTTTTACGTCGAAGGCGGCATGGTGCTGCGAACGCACACGTCGCCGATTCAGGTGCGCTACATGG
Organism: Betaproteobacteria bacterium; assembly: GCA_005889025.1. Classification (GTDB taxonomy): domain Bacteria; phylum Pseudomonadota; class Gammaproteobacteria; order Burkholderiales; family Casimicrobiaceae; genus PALSA-1003. The sequence goes on along the minus strand of VBCZ01000098.1, from coordinate 11,940 downwards.
AAACGCATGCGCCGCCGATCAAGATCATCGCGCCGGGGCGCGTCTACCGCGTGGACAGCGATGCGACGCACTCGCCGATGTTCCATCAGGTCGAAGGCATGTGGATCGACGAAGACGTCACGTTCGCCGACCTCAAGGCCGTTTTCACCGAGTTTCTGCGTCGCTTTTTCGAGAGAGACGATCTCAAGGTGCGTTTTCGGCCGTCGTTCTTTCCCTTTACCGAGCCTTCCGCCGAGATCGACATGAGCTTCGGCGGTGGTTGGCTGGAGATCTCGGGCGCAGGACAGGTTCATCCGAATGTGCTTTCCGCCGTCGGGATCGATCCCGAGCGCTATCAGGGCTTCGCCTTCGGCATGGGAGCGGATCGGCTGGCGATGCTTCGCTATGGAGTCGACGATCTGCGACTGTTTTTCGAGAACGACCTTCGCTTTCTGCGCCAGTTCGCATAGCACCCTTCGCCGCGAATGAAGTTCTCCGAGCATTGGTTGCGCACCTTTGTCGATCCGCCGATCGACAGCGAGGAGCTCGCGGAGCGTTTGACCATGGCGGGTTTCGAGGTCGAGCAGCGCGAGAGTGCCGCACCGCCGTTCAGCAGCGTGGTGGTTGCGCGAATTCTCGCGGTGGAGAGGCACCCGAACGCCGACCGCTTGACCCTTTGCAAGGTGGAGGTCGGTGAGGAGCGGCCGCTTGGCATCGTGTGCGGTGCCCCGAACGCGGCGATCGGGATGCTCGTTCCGTGCGCCAGGATCGGCGCCGTGCTGCCCGGTGGCGTCGTTATCCGCAATGCAGCAATGCGTGGCGTCAAATCACAAGGCATGTTGTGCTCAGGCAAGGAGCTGGGGCTTTCCGACGACGCGTCGGGGCTGATGACACTCGATCCCGACTTTGCGGTCGGCCGCGATCTTCGGGAGGCGCTCGATCTCGACGACGTCATCCTCACGCTCAAGCTCACGCCGAATCGCGCCGATTGCCTGTCGATCCTCGGCGTTGCGCGCGAGGTCGCCGCAATCACGACCTCCAAGCTGACGCCGCCTGCGGCGGCGCCCGTTGCTGCGACGTCAAAGGCGAATCGCGGCGTGCGCGTGACCGACCCTCGCGCGTGTCCGCGCTTCTGCGGTCGCGTGATCGACGGCATCGATGCTCGCGCGCCGACCCCGCGTTGGATGAGCCAGCGCCTCGAGCGCAGCGGGATCCGCTCGATTTCAGCCGTCGTCGATATCACCAACTACGTCATGCTCGAGCTTGGCCAGCCGCTGCATGCCTACGACGACGCAAGGCTCGAAGGCGATATCGTCGTTCGGTTTCCGACGCCCGGCGAAAAACTGACGCTGCTCAACGGCGAGATCATTCCGCTTGATCCCGATCTTCTGCTGGTCGCCGATGAGCGCAAACCCCTCGGCCTGGCCGGAATCATGGGCGGGGAGCATAGCGGCATCGGCGAAGATACTCGGCGCGTCTTTCTTGAGGGCGCGTTCTGGAATCCGAAAGTGATCCAGGGGAAGGCCCGTCGCCTCGGTTTCGTGACCGATGCCGGTTTCCGTTTCGAGCGCGGCGTCGATTTCGCGCGGTCGCCCGATGCAGTCGACCGCGCGACGCAGCTCATCCTGGAAATCTGTGGCGGCAAGGCCAGCGATTTGATCGACGTGCTCGGCGAGCTGCCACGCCGAGATCTCGTTCGCGTGCATGAGGCTCGGATCGGCCGCATTCTGGGCGTCACTATTCCGTCGGACGAAATCGCCGGCATCTTTGCACGGCTCGAGCTCAAGCCCGTTCACCAAGGCAGCGATTTTATCGTCACGCCGCCCTCGTACCGTTTCGACTTGGTCATCGAGGAAGACTTCATCGAGGAGGTCGCGCGACTGTTCGGTTACGAGAACATCGTTACCACCTTGTCCGCGCATCGGCAGTCGATGCTTCCGGCTCCGGAGACCGAGCGTCCGCTCTCGGCGCTGCGTCAGCGCCTGGTCGATCGCGACTATCAGGAAGTCATCACCTTCAGCTTTGTCAGCTCGGCCTGGGAGCGCGCGCTTCGCAATGATGCGAATCCGATAAAGGTGCTCAACCCGATTGCCAGTCATCTCGATGTGATGCGCACGACGCTGCTGGGCGGTCTGATCGATACCTTGCGCACGAATGTCAATCGCAAGCAGGAACGGGTGCGTGTATTCGAGGCCGGCACCTGTTTTTTTCGCGATTCCGAGCGTATCGAGCAACCGCTTCGCATCGGCGGTCTGGCGTTTGGTCCGGCGCAGCCGCTGCAGTGGGATGGCGGCAAGCGGGACGTGGATTTGTTCGACCTCAAGGCGGACGTGGAAGCTATCGCGTGGCCGCTCGTTGTCAGCACCGAGGCTGCAACGCACCCGGCGCTTCACCCTGGCCGCTGCGCGCGCGTGCTCATTGGCGGCAAGGCGGCGGGATGGCTGGGCGAGCTGCATCCGAGGCTGCAGCGGGAATTCGAATTGCCGCGCGCCGCGGTGGTGTTCGAGCTTGATCAGGATGCCCTCACCCGACAGCCCATGCCCGCAGCGAAAACCGTTTCGAAATTACCCGCTTGTCGATGAAGACACCAGCGCCGGATCGGTCATGGAAGCGCTTCTGGAGGCAAAACCGATCCATGTAGAGGAAATAGCCTTGTTTGACGTGTATCGGGGTCCGGCGATCAGTCTGGGCAAAAAAAGCCTTGCAATTCTAGTGCTTATGCAAGATACTGCACGTACTTTGACGGACGCGGAAATCGACGGAACGGTGGCGGGTCTGCTGCGCGTTCTGCAAGATCGATTCGGCGCCACGTTACGCCAGTAGGGAAATCCATGACGCTCACCAAAGCCGAACTCGCCGATCTGCTATTTGAGCAGCTCGGCCTCAATAAGCGCGAAGCCAAGGACATGGTGGAGCGATTCTTCGAGGAAATTCGCATCGCGTTGGAATCCGGAGACAGCGTCAAGCTGTCGGGATTCGGTAATTTTCAACTACGTGAAAAACCTCAGCGGCCGGGGCGGAACCCGAAGACCGGCGAAGAAATACCAATTACGGCACGTCGCGTCGTCACATTTCACGCAAGCCAGAAATTGAAGGCAATGGTCGAAGCCGCGAACCATGGCCGAGCCCAGGCATAAGGCCGAGCTGCCGGCGATCCCCGCCAAGCGCTACTTCACCATAGGCGAGGTTAGCGACCTGTGCGCGGTCAAGCCGCATGTGCTCCGCTACTGGGAGCAGGAATTCACTCAACTCAAGCCGGTCAAGCGCCGCGGCAACCGCCGTTACTACCAACACCATGAAGTGTTGCTGATAAGGCGTATCCGCGACCTGCTCTACGAGCAAGGCTTTACCATCAATGGGGCGCGAAACCGTTTGGAATCAGACGCTCTGGCACCCTCGCCGGATGCCGCATCTGAGCCTCGTCCCACTCCCGATGCCCGACGGTCAACGTCACTTTCGCCGGACCAATTGCGTCAGGTAATTGAAGAAATCCGCGATCTTCTGCGCCCAAGCAGATG
>VBCZ01000098.1:7193-8435 GCA_005889025.1 Betaproteobacteria bacterium | reverse complement strand
GTCGGGGCGTAGCGCAGCCTGGTAGCGCACCTGCATGGGGTGCAGGGGGTCGAGTGTTCGAATCACTTCGCCCCGACCATTGATAGGGCACGAATATCGCGAGCTTGGAATGCCGGCAAGAAGGTAGGCCAGTTCGCAAGCCAAAGTAGGCATTGGTTAAAACGATGAAACAATGATCTGCCAGCCGCGCGAGGCGCTTTCGCCGGCATAGCTTTTGCTTATCGTTGTTTTCTTAGCAATCTTTCCCGGATCGGGCTAACACCATGAGTGTGGCATCGCCTCGCAGCCCGGCGAAAAGCACGGTCGTTTCCGACCTTGCCATGGCGCGCGCGCAGCGCAACACGGTGCTCATTATCGACGATCTGTTCAGCAGCCGCTTGCTGCTCGCAGAGATCGTCCGGCAGATCGACGGCAAGCTCAATCTCGAACTATTCGACACACCGGGTCGCGCGGTCGAGTTCGCGCGCAACAATCGCGTCGATATGGTCTTGACCGATTACAAGTTACCCGAGTTCGACGGCGTTCAGCTCGTGAGGCAGATCCGGGCGCTCCCGCATTGCGTGGATGTTCCTATTGTGGTCATCACGGTCGTCGACGATCGACGGGTGCGCTACGAAGCGCTCGAAGCAGGCGCGACGGACTTCCTGATCAAGCCGCTGGACGAACACGAAACGCGTGCGAGGTGCTCCAACCTCCTGGATCTTCGCCGACACAAGATCGTGCTTTCCGACCAAGCTCGCGTTCTGCAATACCAGGTCGACAAGTCCATTGCGGAAATCCATGAGCGCGAGCTCGAGACACTGGCGAAGCTTGCCAAGGCAGGCGAGTTTCGGGACCGGACGACCGGAAACCATCTGACTCGGATGGCGCGATATTCGGCGCTTATCGGGCAGAATCTCGGCCTGGCACCGGAGACCGTACACGTCCTGGAAGTGGCCGCCCCCATGCACGACATAGGCAAGATCGGCATTCGCGACTCGATTCTGCTCAAGAAGGGTTCCCTGGCCGCGGACGAAGATGTGGTCATGAAAACGCATCCGAGGATCGGGTACGACATTCTCAAGGGCAGCCCGTCGAAGTATTTGAGCATGGGCGCGATCATCGCGCTCGGCCACCACGAGAAGTTCGACGGGTCAGGCTACCCGAATGGATTGCATGGCGAGGACATTCCAGTCGTGGCGCGCGTGGTTGCCATTGCCGACGTTTTCGACGCCCTGGTCAGCGAGCGGCCTTACAAGCATG
>VBCZ01000098.1:0-7167 GCA_005889025.1 Betaproteobacteria bacterium | reverse complement strand
GCGCTGCATTGAGGCGTTTATGAGTAGCGCGGAGAAGGTGAGAGAGATACAGAAGCAGTATGGGGATACATAGCGTGACTGCCTGGTCTCCAAAAACTCTCGTGTTTAATACGCTTGCTCGCTTGAGGGCTGCAGTGGCGGTGCCCCTTGCAGAAAAGCAGCCCACCGACGACGGACCGGCTGGGTGGACATCGCGCGAGAGCATAAAACGACTCTTTGCTCGGAGTGACCGACTCGAGCGAAAGCAGGCAAGCTTACGCGGCTTCATTGCACTCGCTGTACTGATTTATCTGGCCTGGTACGTCTACATCTACAAAGACGGTGATAACGCGCCGCAGTCTCATCTGGAAGTATTGCTGGTAGCGGTGGCCTTTTTCTTGTTTTCGTGGCTACTTTTTTTTCGCATCCTCTCCGCTGGAAGACCATCTGTACACCGCCGATTCCTCGGTATGGTCGCCGATAATGCAGTCACTACTTACTGCCTAATTCAAATGGGAGAAGGCGGAGCTGTAATCGTCGGCGTCTATCTCTTTATCACGTTTGGCAATGGATTCCGTTATGGGAGGTTTTACCTTCATACCTGCCAACTGATGGCGCTTGTGGGCTTCTGTTTAGTGCTGCGCGAAAGTGATTATTGGTCGCACAGTCTCTGGTTAGGAATAGGATTTCTACTTTCGTTGATCGTACTGCCTTTTTACGTCGGTGAGCTCGCAGAGCGGCTCAAGAAGGAAAGGAAACGTGCCGATGAAGCGAACGAGGCAAAAGGTCGTTTTGTTGCGAATGTAAGTCACGAAATGCGCACGCCGCTAAACGGCGTCATCGCAATGGCCGACGTCCTGCAGGAAACAAGTCTCACGGAATCTCAACGCGAAATTGTTGATACGCTGGGGACCTCGGCACATCTTCTTCTTGCTCAGATCGAAGACGTCTTGGACATTGCCAAGATCGAAGCCGGTCGTGTTCAGATTGAACAGGAACCCTTTGACCTCGGTCACTTGCTAACGAGCAGCGTCAAGGTTGTTCTTCCGCAAGCACGCCATAAGGGTCTTTCTGTAAACACTGAAATTGTGCCTGCGGCGGCGAGATGGTTTGCTGGGGATAGCCATCATCTTCGGCAGGTGTTGCTAAACCTGCTAGCGAATGCAGTTAAGTTTACTGACCGTGGCCAGGTAACGCTTCGGGTTACGCTCATCGGTGGAAGTCACTTAACTGGCCAAGTGCGGTTTGAAGTTGAAGACACCGGAATAGGCATCCCCGCTGCCAAGCAGGTAGCTATTTTCGAGCCATTTACTCAAGCGGACGATTCGATCACGCGAGTTTATGGCGGTACAGGGCTCGGCACCACTATTGCCAAACAGCTTGTCACCCTGATGGGCGGCCGTATCGGCGTCCGTAGTGAGCTTGGGAAAGGCAGCCTATTTTGGTTTGAATTAGATCTACCCTATGCGGAACCTAAGGGCATCGATCTGCGGGAGGAAGTCCGAACAACAGCGCGGTTCACTTCAACTGCTGCCGCATTAGCGTCGCATCAGTTACGGAAAGTCACAAAGATACGTGGAGCACGTGTGCTGGTCGCAGAAGACAATCCCACTAATCAGCGCGTAACCCAGTTAATTCTAGAAAGCGGCGGTCATCACGTCACGATAGTGGACGATGGCGAAAAGGCGTTGGATGCGCTCGAGCACGGGAGCTTTGACCTTGCACTTTTCGATCTCTCGATGCCAATCGTCAGCGGGATCGAAGCACTTAAACTCTATCATTTCACGACGTCGACGCCGATTCCGGTGTTGATATTGTCGGCGAACGTGACGACCGAAGTGATAGCCCAGTGCCAACAAGCAGGTTGCGCGGAATTCTTGCCGAAACCCATTCGACCAACGATCCTGCTAGACGCAATAGAGCGCCACTTAGCAGAGACGGCGAGCGAAATACGGAGCTATGCACCGCCGCCTCGCACAGACGAGCGGCCGTCGTTAACGCTTATAGATACACCAGTTATTGATTCAACAGTGTTAGCGGACCTCGGACGTCTCTCCACGGATCCGACATTTGTTGAGCGGCTCTTGCGGGGGTTCCGCGCGGATACCGAACGTCTTGTTCGCGTAATCAGCGATTCACTCGCCGCGCGGCGTTACGAAGACGTCAAAGACGCCGCCCACGCACTAAAGGGAGGCGCAGGCAGCGTTGGTGCTTCTCAGCTAGTCCAGCTCGCAATTCGATTTGAAAAAGCGAGCTACGAAACGCTGCGCGTTAGGGCAGCGCATTGGATGGAAGAATTAGCGCGCGCCTCGACCGCTACTCTTTCCGCGCTCGAGCAACACCTAGAAGAACGGCGTAAGCAGTCGTCTGACGGTTAGCCCACCCGCTGCAGCGGGGTTACCGTCGCTATTGGTACGTCCACCAGCGTTTCCGCACTTCTGCTTTGGGCCCGTACCAGCCGCTCCATCATTCGAAGGTCACGCTCACTCAAACGTAAGGCCGCGTCGGCCCAAATGTTGACGATTCGCATGAGCTCTTCATGCGTCACAGGTTCTACTTCTCGGCGAACCATCTCGAGCGCACGCCGCCCATTAGGCGTTCTGGCGTGTTTACGAACGAAGCTATAAAGTGTCGCTTCACCCAATCCGTCCGGGGCGAGAACATCGACTACTCCTAGATCGTACAGCTGGCGCGCGGTATACATATTTCCACTCGTTACCAGTTCGTCAGTAACTCGACGTCCCACTTTCCGCGCCAAGAAGCTATACGCCCCCATTCCCGGGAACAGATTGAAAAGAATTTCCGGGAAGCCCATCCGAGCTGATTCTTCGGCCACTAGGACAGACGCAGACAGTGCACACTCGAACCCACCACCGAGGGCATCCCCTTGCACTAAAGCGATGGTTGTCAAAGGCAAGTCGCAGTTTCTCGACCAAGGAAAAAGATTGTCTATGCATTTGCGCCCGTATTGAACGAGCATGTTCCTATCTTGGTTTGCGATCGCCAGGCGGAACAAGGAAAGATCACCGCCAAGGCTGAAGACGCCTGGCACCTTCGAGGCGATGACTGCATAGTTGATGACCTCTTGACGCCCCTCATGCCAGATGAGCCCACCCGGCTGAATGATGCTGTCGACGTATCCCCGCAATTCCGCGAGGAGCGAAGGATTGAAAGTCGGTCGGGGCTTCGGGGACATCAGGCCCCAAAGAACGCCAAACTCCGGATCGAAGCGCGTTTCAATTTGGTTGAATTGAGTTTGCGGGAAATAGCGGACTTCGGCGGCGGCGTTCATGGTTCTTTTTCTCCCTAGCGGTATACGAACACAAATTGTGGTGTGACGTCGGAGGGCGAAAGCATTGTGGCAAACAATTTGTGTAAAAGCTACCAATTTGCATTAACTTGTGACAAAAAACTGCAGGGTTTACTCGGGGTTAAAAATTGATCTAGATTCTTACGTACGATACGTAGTGTACAATAAGCCTGCTACAAGCGGACTTCTGTTGGGATTGTCCCGTTCGCGCCTCAATACAAGCGCTTAGTCCGTCTTATCCCCAGCGCTTCGAGTTTGGCAACTCGCCGAACTGCGCCTAACTAGCCTGTAGCCGACGAGGTGTTGGCGTTGGCCCCTTGGAATTTCTCGCAAAAACGGCAAGGCCCAAAATGAGACATGTTCGTCTTGCGGAAGGTAGGAATCAGCCACTCCGCGGCTTGGTTCCAAAAGAATTCGCCGACGGGTCGTCTTAGAAAACCTAGGTGCCCGAGGCGACGACGTCCGAATGCAGCCGGACTCGTAACCCGGTGAATAACCCGTAAGTTCGAGTACATCGCCAACAGTCGGTGCGAGAGCGCGAGCGTTTCGGCGCGCACATTGCAGAAGCTGGAGAGTAGTGTTCTGAAACGCCGCTCGCCTTCAGGTGATGCGATAAGTGCAGCTTGACGGCGGCTCGCCCAGTCTAACGCCACGCGACGCGGCAAATTTTCCCCGAGTTTGAGAACACGCCCCGGAAAGTACCCAAATATTCGAGTCAACGCGGGCATGAAAATATGCCACGTCAGGTCCAGCAACGGACGCCATCGGCGCCCGTAATCGCGCCAATATCCAGTGTGAGGTCCAAAGAAGACAAGCCGAGATAAGCGCGAGGCGAGAGGAGTCCCACCGACCAATAGCGCACTCACACTGTGAGCTATTACGTTCAGCGGCATGTTGGGGAACTTCGCCATTGCCTCGCGTAGTGCAGCGCCGACGTCAAATTCAGCCCAAGACTCCATCCCGGACTGGATCGTTCGAATATTATTTTCGCGCGATTCACCAATTCCCCTGTAATCAAAGGTAAGTACTGCAGCATCACGCTCAGTGAGAAAATTGGCCATCCGATGGTAAAACTTTGCCGGGATTCCGGCGCCGCACAGGACAACTATTAACGCAGAAGGCGAGAACTTTGGGTGATCCGGGGCAAACCACGTCCCGTTTAGACGTGCGTCGTCAACAGTCGAAAAGTGGACTGGCGTTCTTTTAACCGAATAAGGGAAATTGTTGCTGCAATCGTTCATTGCAAGGTCGAGTCTTGCTTGTCCGCGAATACCTTGCGGCGGGGGTCTGTTCCGAGCGTGAGCATATAAATGGTTCCAATAGCCCATAGTAGCGTAGCAATCAGTTCGAGTTCGAGAAAGGTCCAAACTAGGGCGATCGCGTACTGTCACAAAAACCGTGTCTAGGCGACGCAGATACAAAAAGACTATCCCACGTCGTTTTCTGGATAGGTATCAGCCCGGTCGAAGTGGCAATTTGACTAACGAAAAAATTCCCTATCGGGTTTGTCAATATGCTATTGTCATTATCCTCTTTGGATACTTGGTCTATCGGTTACGATGAAACCCCTCACTCTCGTCACCCACCGCAAATACTTTGGTATGAACCCGCTCCTTTTGCGGGCCGCCACGGACCGCGTGCTGGCGCGGGTCGCGGGGCTGCCGCCGGAAAGGGCTCAGGTCAACGCTCGATGTCTGCGCCAGGACTTCGGAACCGATACCGTGTTGGGCGAGCAACTCGTTGCGGGCTTCGTTGCGGAGGGTTTGCTCGAACCCCGCGCCAACGCACCGGATGATTATCGCCTGACCGAGCGCTTTTTTGAGTTCGCCTGCGCGCGGGTCGTCGAGCCTCTTTCGCGATCGCGGGCGAAGCTGTTACTGGGCAAGGCCTGTGAGCTGGCGACCCGCATCAACCCGGAGTGGTCGCGCAATCCTCTGGAAATTGAAGCTCTCGCCCCTTTCGGCCGCTACATGAGCCGAGACCAGCACTTGGGCGAGCTTCCTCTCGGTATCGTCGTGCGTGCTCGCGCGGCTTCTCGCCGAGCCCGCTGGGGGCGCCTCGCCAGCAAGTCCGAGGGCGCCGCTGAGATACGCGCCGCGTTTCGCGAGTTGAGCTCGTTTGTCCGGGTTCGCATGGTCAACGACCTGCAAATGCTGCCGCGTCCGTTCTCGGTCGTGTTTCACCAGGACTAGACCGCGCGCGCTGCTGCAACCCGACTGGCCGCCGTCTTTGCTGATGGCAGTTGATTCGGCGCCCACCTGACGTTTTTGCTTTTTCCAATCGGCCAGGCCCGCGCCGGTCCCGGCTCCTCGTTTCGTTCCGCCGACACCCGAGCGCCCGTTACGGCACAATCGCTGCGGTCCTGTCTTTCGGGGAGCTACCTTGTTCCGCTTTTTGGTGTTTGCGATTGCCGGCTGGTCCGGCTTTTTTGTGATGGCGATCGAGCTGTTGAGCGGTCGCATCCTGGCGCCGAACTTCGGCAGCAGCATCTATGTCTGGGGCGGCGTGATCACGATCTTCATGCTTGCGCTGTCGATCGGCTACCTTCTCGGGGGCCGTCTTTCTACGCGCGCTCCTTCGTTGCGAAAGCTGGCCGTGATGCTGGGGCTCGCGGCGCTTGCGACGCTTCCGGTGGCGATTGCCGGCGACTCCGCGCTCGATCGCATATTCGAGCTTGTCCGCGATCCCCGCTACGGTTCACTGCTGTCATCGACGCTGCTGTTCTTCGTTCCCACCGTCGTTTCAGGGATGGTGTCACCGTATGCGGTCCGACTGCTCGTCCAAGAGACGCGGCTCAGCGGGCGCAACGCCGGCCAGCTCTACTTCGTTTCGACTTTCGGCTCCGCGGCGGGAACCATTTCGACTGCGTTCTATCTAGTCCTTTATCTCGAGATCAACCAGATCATCTGGACGCTGGCGGTGATTTCGGCGATCCTCGCCGCGATCGGCATAGGCTGGAAGCCACGAAGTGCGTTCTAATCATTTGCATGTACTGTTGATCGCAGCGACGCTCGGCGCGTTGCTTGGCGCTCGCGGCGCGCTCTCCGAGGTCGTGCTGCACACGGAAAAATCGTTGTACCGGAACGTCACCGTGACGGAACAGGACGGCGAGCGCTGCATGAAGTTCTCTCGCTTCTACCAAGGCAGCCGGCAAAGCTGCATCTTCCTGAACGACCGCTCGAAGCTTGTCTTCGCCTACACCAAGATGATGCTCGCAAGCCTTTATCTCACACCGAATCCGAAACGCGTGCTGGTTATCGGGCTCGGAGGCGGAACGCTGCCCGGCGCGCTTCAGCGTCTTTATCCCGACATCGACATGGACGTCGTCGAAGTCGATGCGGCGGTCATTCGCGTCGCCCAAAAATATTTCGACTTTCGCCCCGGCCCCAACGTCCATGTCATCGAAGAAGACGGTCGCGTCTTCGTCAAAAGGGCGGGACGATCAGGCACGAAGTACGACCTGGTGCTGCTCGATGCTTTCGACCACGAATACATCCCCGAGCACATGCTCACGCGAGAGTTTCTGCAGGAAGTAAAGGCCGTCATGCAACCCGACGGCGTACTGGCCGCGAACACGTTCTCCAACAGTCGGCTCTACGCCCACGAATCGGCCACCTACGAAGCCGTCTTTGGGCGGTTTTACAATCTCAAGGACGCCAATCGCGTCATTCTGGTCAAGCTCGATGGGCTGCCGTCGCAAGGCATCGTTACAAGCAATGCGAGTTCCGTCGATAATCGACTTGCGGTCACAGGTACGACCGCTGAATGGCTGCTTCCGATGTTTTCCAGCGCTCGCGACTGGCCCGCCGGCACGCGCGTCCTGACCGACCAATACTCGCCCGCGAACCTGTTGAACGTTCAGTAGGCGCCAACGATCT
>VBCZ01000097.1 GCA_005889025.1 Betaproteobacteria bacterium | reverse complement strand
CCGAATCGAGGCGATTGTCGGCGGCGCGGCCTTCCGCGGCACGAAACAAGCCCCATTTGAGGAAGGTGTTGCCGATATCGATCAACAGCTTGTAATCCGGCATCGCGGGGCTGGTCATGAGTTTCCCTAAAGCGGATCGAGCGGATAAATCGGCCGGGTGAGCTTCTGGTAGCGATACACCGAGAGGTCGGCGTTGGTGACGCCTACGCCGGCGCACTCGATGATATGCGACGCGATGGGTCGAAAGCCCGCGCGATAGTGGATGCGCGACTTGAGCATGACGAAGCACTTGCGCCGCGGGTCGATTCCGCAATGCGTGAACACGCCGAGATCCATCGGTTCGTGCGCTCGCTCGGTGACCACGATCTGTGCGCGGCCGGTGTCCAGCACAGCGGTGCGTCCGAGAAAAGTCCTGATGCCGGTGTACATCGGACCCGTGATGGTGAATTCGCCGTCGGTGATGGCGCGCACGAGGCCCTCGACTTCGAGCGGCTCGCCGCTAAGCCCGATCGACGGCATGTCGGTTTTTCCGCCCAGGGCGACCGAGGCCGCATCCCGGATCGGCGCTATCGCGACGTCCTCGAGCTCCTGACGGATGATCTCGGCCACGACAACCATCACGTCCTGCGCTCCCCCGGAGCCGCAGTTGTCGCAATGGTCGATGAGGAGAATCGGGCCTTCGCACGCCGTCTCGCCCAGCCGCTTGGCGTGTGCGATGGATTCGCTGAGCGGCTGCGCTGTAAATCTGTATTCGGCTCTGCGCTCCCATGCGATATCGAGCATGCGCCCGCAGACTTCCCTGGCGGCGGCATACCCGCCACGCTTGCGGTCCCCCACGACGATGGCCGACACACCGGTGAACGGTGTGTCAGCGTGCGGGAACGACGGCAGCAGCGTGGCGGCGAGCACTTTCCCGCTGGCTTCCATGTCTCTGGCGTAGCGAAGGATGTCGCCGGACGGTCCGTCCTCGGGCGCGTGGCGCATGACCGACGCGAGCAACGGTTTCCATCCCCACGCCATCACCGGCTCGACTTCGCCCGTGAGTGATTTGAGCAGGATATCCGCCGAGAGCTTGCCGACGTCGTACATGTCGATATGCGGGTACGTCTTGTAACCGGTGATGACCGTCGCGTTCTCGACCAGCTCGGACGAAAGGTTGGTGTGGTAATCGAGCGTGACGGCGATGGGCAGACCGGGCGCGATACGGCGAAGCCTCGATACGATCTCGCCCTCCGCGTCGTCGCAATCCTCGATCACCATCGCTCCGTGCAGATCCAGCAAAGCCGCGTCGCATCCGGCGCGCACGGCGTCCTCGAGCGGTCGCACGAGGCGCTCGAATGTCTCGCGCGACGTCTTGTTCGACGGCCACGCTTCGGCTGCGACCGGTGTCACGATACGGGCACCCGCACGCTCGGCGATATCGAGATATGCGCCCATCGGCGTGTTCGTTCCTGCAAACCGCGCGCGGGCCGCGTCGCCGAACGACGGTCCGTTGCCGTGTCCGAACGCGGAAAGCGGTGTCGACAGCGGCGAGAATGTGTTGGTCTCGTGCTTGATGAGCGCGATGACGAAGCGAAGCATGAGAATGGGGTCAGGTTAAATTCACGAACCGATCGCTTGCGGCGCTGCAAAAGCGGGGCCCAGCGGCTTCAGGCGAAGTCCCTTGCGCAACCGCGACCACGTGAACATGGTCGGATCGGCTTTGGCGGGTCCCGGCGCGACGACGACCATGATCTCGCGCGCGATGGGCTCGAAATCGGCACGAAAGTGCACCGAGCTCTTGAGCGCGAGTATCGACTGCGCCCGGGGTTCCATGCCGACGTGACGAAACATTTCCTGGTCCGCCGCCTGACATTTTCGCGACGCGATCACCACCCGCACACCGTCTTTTTCGAGCACTGCCATCGGACCCAGATCCATGCGAAATCCGAGAAACATCGGCCCCGTGCAGGTGAATTGGCCGTCGGCGAGACGCTCGATCGTGAACTCGCCCTCGAGCGGAAAATGCCCCGCCACTCCGGAGATTTCTCCCAGCGCAAATCCCGCCTTGCGACCCGCGCCGATGGCATGCGCCTTGGCCGCGGACGGCGGATCGATCAGCAAGCCGAGCACCGCGCCGCGAGCGCGCCGGGAAAGCAGCGCAGCGAGTAGCCCCGTCGTGTCGCCGTTGCCGCCCGCACCGGGATTGTCCTGGGTGTCGGCAAGCACGACCGGGAGTCCGGGTCTGCCCCGGGCCATGGCGCGCACGACGGCGGCATCGGGCTCGAAAAGCTCCATCGAGAATTGCCCTTCGGCATCGGCAATGGCGTACTTGAGCGCCGCAGCCGCTGTTTCCACGCGGGCCTTGTCCGTGCCGTAGCCGAATACCGTCATGCCGCACTCGGGAAAATCCGCCATCGGGAAACCCGGCGCAAACGAAAGGGCCGTGTCGTGTTCGCGCTCGAGCCCATCGAGCACCGCGTAGAGACCCTTGGCCGGCTCGATCATCGTGCACTGCGACGGCAGACCCGTCAGGAAATCGAGCGTATGGAACGATTTTTCCGGTGCGCGGCCGGCGGAAAGCACGCGATCGAGCAGGCGCGCCGCGCGCATGCCGGCGTCCGCCATGTCCACGTGCGGATACGTGCGGTAGGCGACGAGCCCATCGCAGCGATCGACCATCGCGCGCGTGACATTGGCGTGCAGATCGAGGCTCGCCACGATGGGGACCCGCGGTCCCACGATGCGGCGGATACGACCCAGAAGCTCGCCTTCGCCGTCGTCCAGGTGCTCGGCGACCATCGCCCCATGGAGATCGAGATACACGCCATCGACGGGACCCGCCTCGCCGAGGCGTGCTAGCATGTCTCCGACGATGCGCTCGTAGGCGTCGCGAGTGACCTGCGCCGAGGGCGACGCCGCGCCCCACACCAGTCCGACAGTGCGGTGACCTATCGAGTGCAAGGTCTCGATCGCGCCTGCCGCGGGAATGTTCGACCCTGAAAGCCGCGGCGCGATCGCGGCGCCGCGCGTGAGCGGAGGCCAGCCGCCGCCATGCTCGAATGCCGCGTAATCGGCCTTCGAGGGTGCAAAGGTATTGGTTTCGTGCTGGAAGCCGCCTACGGCGATAAGACCCATCGAGTTTTTCCGCGAACTGTGAATTTCTGGCACCACGCCAGTCGACCTGCCACGGCCGGCATCCACCAGGCCTTAACAGGCGGCGCCGCGGGAGATTAGCCGGAATCGAACTGCTGCGCAAACGAGTGGATCTGAATCGAACAATTCAGCGCATCACTGAATGCATGACATGAGTATGCTAAGGATGCGCTGGCTCACCCCAACCCATCTTCCGCGCGACAGAGTGGGGCGCGCGACAGCGGCGGTTAGGGTACACGTCAGCTATTTGCATGATTATCGATATGGCTGACGACATCTGGCGCTGGAGCGCCGCGCGCATCGCAGGCGCGATACGCGACCGCGAGATTTCCGCCCAGGAAGCGCTCGCGTCGTGTCTCGCGCGCATAGCCCAAGTGAACCCGAAGCTCAACGCGGTGACCGTCGACTTGTCGAACTCGGCACGACGGGCGGCGCGCTCCGCCGACGAGGCGGTCGTCCGCGGCGATCCGCTCGGGCCGCTGCATGGCGTGCCGGTGACCATCAAGGAAAACGTCGATCAGGAAGGCTGCGCCACGACCAACGGCGTGGTTGGTTTTCAGAACATCATTGCAAAATCCGATAGTCCGATCGTCGCCAATTGGAAACGCGCCGGCGCGATCATCGCCGGCCGCACCAATACGCCGGCGTTCAGCTTCCGTCTCGACACCGTCAACGATCTGCGCGGCCGCACTTACAGCCCTTGGTCGAAAGCGCACACGCCGGGCGGCTCGTCCGGCGGCGCATCGGCCTCGGTCGCCGCAGGCATGACACCGATTGCGCATGGCAACGACATCGCGGGCTCGGTGCGTTTTCCCGCGTACTGTTGCGGGCTCGCCGGCATTCGTCCGTCGTTCGGCCGGGTTCCCGCCTACAACCCGACGCAGACCGCGGAGCGGTCGATGTCCTCGCAGCTCATGTCGGTGCAGGGGCTGCTCGGGCGCTCCGTGGCGGACATCCGCCTCGGGCTTGCCGCGATGGCCGGGCGCGACGTGCGAGATCCATGGTGGAGTCCGGTCCCGCTTGCCGGACCCGCGGTGCAAAAACGCGTCGCGATCGTCACCGAAGCATCCGATCTCGGCGGAGTCAATCTGCATCCGCACGTGGCGGCGGCGATCCGGCAAGCGGCGGCGTGGCTCGCCGATGCGGGGTACGAAATCGTCGGCGACAGGACGCCGGGCTTTACCCGCGCCAAGGAGCTGTGGTTCGAGATGCAAATGCCTGAATTCCGGCATTACATGCTGCCGCTGATCGAAAAGGAAGGCGATCAAGGCATACGCAGTGCCGTGCGCTACATGTTGGAGAATTTTCCCGAAACGGATGTCCTGGCTTACATGCGGGCGTTGTCCGAGCGCGCGCGGCTGGTGCGGGATTGGAACCTTTTTCTCGATCGAGTGCCGCTGGTGCTCGCGCCGATAGCGTCGGAGCCCGTTTATGCACACGGCTTCGACGTCGAGAGCGGCGCGCGAACCGCAGCGCTGTGGCGCGAGTGCGCGACCATGATGGCGGTGCCGGTGCTGGGACTCCCCGCGATGGCGGTGCCCATCGGCCTCGCCGATGGCCTGCCCATGGGCGTTCAGCTTATCGCTGCGCGTTTTCGCGAGGACGTGTGCCTTGAGGGCGCAGAGGCCATCGAAGCGCGCGCCGGCGCGATCACGCCCATCGATCCGGTGTGGTGATGCGCGCGGGCTGATTCCCTGTAGGTGCGAATTCATTCGCACGGGCTGGCCGATTGCTGATTCCCTGTAGGTGCGAATTCATTCGCACGGGCTGGCCGATTTCGCGACAGCACCCGAATAAATTCGGACCTACAACCTGGCTGCCGTAGGTGCGAATCCAAGCCGACCCATTGCGTTATAAGCATCCCTTCGCTATCGTGCTCCATCGCTTATCGGGCGCGCGGATGTATTTCGCCGGAGCGCCCGGCTGCCCGACCTGGAGAATTTCATGCTGAACCGTCGCTTCTTCCACGCCGCTTTCCTCGTCGCGATCGCCGCGGCGGCGACTCTGCTTCCGCCGGCGGATGTTCGCGCGCAGAGCGTATTGCGCGTCGTCAAGCATTCCGACCTCAAGATCGTCGATCCGATCTGGACCACCGCGTACATCACTCGCGACCACGGATACATGATCTACGACACGCTGTTCGCGACCGACGCGAACAACCAGATCAGGCCGCAGATGGTCGACAAGTTCGATATTTCGCCTGACAAGCTCACCTACACCATGACGCTGCGCGACGGCTTGCTGTGGCACGACGGCAATACGGTCACCGCCGCGGATTGCGTCGCGTCGATCAAGCGCTGGGGCGCCAAGGACGCGATGGGACAAAAGATGATGTCGTTCGTGAAGGAAATGCCCATCGTCGATGCCAAGACGTTCAAGATCATCCTGAGCGCGCCTACTGGTCTCGTCCTGACGGCGCTCGGCAAACCGTCGTCGGCGGTGCCTTTCATGATGCCCAAGCGCGTCGCGGAGACCAGCCCGAGCGAGCAGATTTCCGATTACACCGGATCGGGTCCGTTCGTTTTCAAGAAGGACGAATGGAAACCGGGCGACAAGGCGGTCTACGTCAAGTTCGACAAATACAAGCCGCGCGCCGAGCCTCCTTCGGGGCTCGCGGGCGGCAAGGTCGCCAAGGTCGATCGCGTCGAATGGCGCGTCGTCGCCGACCAGCAGACCGCGGTCAACGCGCTCATCCAGGGAGAAATCGATTTCATCGAGCAACCCTCGCACGACCTGCTGCCTATCCTGCGCAACGAAGGTAACGTCAAGCTGGTCGACTGGAATCCGCTGGGCAATCAGTATGCGTTCCGGTTCAACACGACTGCCAAGCCCTTCGACAACGCCAAGGTGCGGCAGGCGCTGCTCTACGCCTTCAACCAGCAGGATTTTCTGCAGGCGGTAGTCGGCGACAAGCAGTACTACAAGGTCTGCAAGGCGCTGTTCGTCTGCGGGACGCCGCTGGCCTCGGACAAGGGCATGGACGGGCTGCTCGAATCGAACTTCACCAAGGCGCAAGCGCTGCTCAAGGAAGCGGGCTACGACGGCACGCCGATCGTGCTGCTGCATTCGACCGATCTGCAGGTGCTGACCAATCTCGCGCCGGTCGCCAAGTCGCTGATGGAAAAAGCGGGCTTCAAGGTCGATATGCAGGACATGGACTGGCAGAGCGTCGTCGCGCGGCGGGCGAAAAAGGACCCGCCTTCCCAAGGCGGCTGGCATGCCTTCCTGACGTCGTGGGTGTCGGCCGATATTCTCAACCCGGTATCGACGGCATTCCTGAATGCGAGCTGCGACAAGGCGCTGTTCGGCTGGCCGTGCGACATGGAGATCGAGAAGCTGCGCGACGATTTTGCGCGCGAGACCGACCCAGCCAAGCAAAAGGCCATCGCGGAAGCGGTGCAGTTGCGATGGACGCAATATCCGACGCACATTCACCTCGGCCAGTGGTACCAGCCCGGCGCATCCCGCAAGAACGTCGATGGCTACGTCGTGGCGCCCGCGTCGGTGTTCTGGAATATTTCAAAGACAGGCAAATAATGCTTGTTGTCCCGGCCAGGCGTGCACCAGCGCGCGCGAGCCGGGACTCGGTGGCGTTGAGCCACAGACACTGGATGGCCGTTCCTCGAAACTTCGGCCTCCGGCTCGTTTTCCCGCTTTCGCGGGAATGCCGGCGTGACGTGCGCCCGCTTGGTGTGTAGCCTGTCCCTGAGCTAATGCTAGCCTACATCGGCCGCCGCCTGCTCGCGACGATCCCCGTCATGGCGGTGGTGGCGGTGCTCGTGTTCTCGATGCTGCGCCTTACGCCGGGCGATCCTGCGGCGATCATCGCCGGCGCTGCCGCGAACTCGCAGGACATCATCGACATCCGCCAGAAGCTGGGGCTCGACCGGCCGATCGTCGAGCAGTTCGCGATCTGGATCGGTCACGTGCTCTCCGGCGACTTCGGCGAGTCGTTCTTCTTCAAGAAACAAGTCGCCGACCTCATCCTCGATCGGGTCGGACCGACGCTCGCGCTCGCGACGTTCACGATGGTGTGGTCGGTCCTGATAGCGGTTCCGCTCGGCGTGATTGCCGCAAACCGCCAGGGCACATGGGTCGACAGGCTCGTCATGGGCTTTTCGGTGCTCGGTTTTTCGGTGCCGGTTTTCGTCATCGGCTACACCTTGGTCTATGTCTTTTCCATCCGGCTCAATTGGCTGCCCGTGCAGGGCTATCAACCCATTGCCGAAGGCCTGGGCGGCTTTCTTCAGCGCCTTATCCTGCCGAGCCTGACCCTGTCGGTGATCTACATTGCGCTGATCGCGCGCATCGCCCGAACGAGCATTCTCTAAGTACTGGGCGAGGACTACATACGCACTGCTCGAGCCAAGGGGCTTCCCAACCGCGTCGTGCTGATGCGGCATGCCTTGCGCAACGCGGCGGTGCCGATCATCACGGTCATCGGCATCGGCGTCGCCTTCCTGATCGGAGGTGTCGTCGTCACCGAAAGCGTGTTCAGCATTCCCGGACTGGGACGGCTCACCGTCGACGCGGTGCTCGCGCGGGACTATCCCACCGTGCAAGCGGTGATTCTGCTTTTTTCCATCGTGTACGTGCTGCTGAACCTCCTGGTCGATGTCGCCTACACGCTGCTCGATCCGAGAATTCGCTACTAAGGCGATGCCTAAATGCCCACCGTAGAGGCTCCGACAGCGATCGATTCGGTTCGCCCGCCAGGGCGACAGACGGGCGTGCGCTCTCGCCTGCTCAAGAGTCCCACGGTCGTGGTCGGCGCGGCAATCCTCGCCGTGATCCTCGCCATCGGTCTTGCCGCGCCGTGGCTGGACACCGTCGATCCTGCGGCCATCAATCCGGCGGTGCGCAACAAAGGGCCGGGTTTTGTCGAGCTCGCGCGCAATGCCGACGGCACGCAAAGGATGATCGAGCATCGCATGGGCACCGACACGCTCGGGCGTGACGTCTACAGCCGGGTGCTCTACGGGGCGTGCACGTCGCTCCGTGTCGGCGTGACCGTCGCGGCGATCAGCATCGCCATCGGCCTTTGCATCGGGCTCATCGTCGGCTACGTCCGCTGGCTCGACGGCATCGTCATGCGCGTGATGGGTGGGGTGATGGCAATCCCTGCGATTCTTCTCGCGATCGCGGTGGTGTCGCTGTCCTCCGCGGGTCTCGTCGCGGTCATCGTCGCGATCGTGATCCCGGAGATTCCGCGCGTCGTGCGGCTGGTCCGCTCGGTCGTGCTGTCGGTGCGCGAGGAACCCTACGTCGAGGCCGCAATATCGGTAGGGACGCCGACGCTGCCGCTGGTGATACGCCACATCCTTCCCAATACGATACCGCCGCTGATCGTTCAGGCGACCTACATCGTCGCCGTCGCCATACTCATCGAAGCGATTCTTTCATTTCTGGGTGTCGGCATTCCGCCCGAAACGCCGACCTGGGGCAATATCATGGCGGAAGGTCGCGCGCTGTTCCGTATCTTTCCCCACAACATTCTCTATCCGGGCATCTTTCTCGCGCTCACCATACTCGCGGTCAATATGCTCGGCGACGGGCTGCGCGACACCCTGGATCCGCGGATGAAAAAGCGCCTGTGAGCGTCTCCGAGCATCCCGTTCTCGATGTGCGTGATCTGACGATCGCATTGCCTGCGCACGCCGATCGCGAGCGCGCCGTGGCCGGTGCCGGTTTCTCCGTCAAGGCGGGAGAGCTGGTGTGCCTGGTCGGCGAATCGGGCTCCGGTAAATCGGTGATCGCTCAGGCGACGATGGGGCTGTTGCCTTTGGCGCTTCGCGCAACAGGTGGCCAGATCCTTGTCGACGGCGAGGATGTCCTTGCGGCAAAGGAAGCACGTCTGCGCGAGCTCCGCTGCACCCGGATGTCGATGATCTTCCAGGAGCCGATGACCGCGCTCAACCCGGTGATGACCTGCGGCGATCAGATCGACGAAGTCCTCGCCACGCACACCGTGCTATCCAGTGCCGCACGGCGCGCCCGCATTCTCGACATCGTGCGCGATGTGCGGCTGCCTGAGCCCGAGCGCATGATCGCTTCATATCCGCATCAGCTCTCGGGCGGCCAGCGGCAGCGCGTCATGATCGCCATGGCGCTGGTGCTGAACCCCCGACTGCTGATTGCCGACGAGCCGACAACCGCGCTCGATGTGACGACCCAGGCGCAGATCCTTGCCTTGATCCGCGAGCTGCAACGCGAGCACGGCACAGGCGTCCTGTTCATCACCCACGATTTCGGCGTCGTCGCCGAAATCGCCGATCGGGTCGCGGTATTGCGGCGGGGTGAAGTCGTCGAATTCGCGCCCACGAAGGCGCTTCTCGCCGCGCCCGCGCACGAATACACGCGGATGCTCATTGCCGCCGTGCCGAGCCTGACCCCGAGGCACCGCAACGCCGTCGCATCGGAATCGATTGTCCTGCGCACCGAGGGCTTATCCAAAACGTACGCGCGCGGATGGCTGCGTCGCGAGGATGCCGTTCCTGCCGCGAAAGGTGTCTCGCTGCACATCCGGCGCGGCGAAACGCTGGGTATCGTCGGCGAATCGGGTTCTGGCAAGTCGACGGTAGCCCGATGCATAGCGCGGCTGATCGAGCCCTCGGCCGGGCGCATCCTGCTCGACGGCGAAAACGTCGCAAAGCTCCGAGCCGCCGCGCTTCGTCCGTTCCGGCGACGCGTGCAGATCGTGTTCCAGGACCCATACCGGTCGCTGAACCCGCGGCGCACGGTCGGAGAATCGATCGTCGAAGGGCCGATGAACTACGGCGCCTCGCGCGAAGCCGCGCTGTCCGGCGCGCGACGGCTCATGGAGCTTGTGCGCCTCGACCCGCGATCGCTCGACCGCTACCCGCACCAGTTCTCCGGCGGGCAGCGTCAGCGCGTATGCATTGCCCGCGCATTGGCGATCGAGCCCGATCTTTTGATTGCGGACGAAGCGGTTTCCGCGCTCGACGTCTCGGTGCAGGCGCAGGTTCTCGCTCTGCTGGACGAAATCCGCATGCGGCTCGATCTCGCGATGCTTTTCATCACCCATGATCTCCGGGTTGCGGCGCAGGTCTGCGACCGTATCGCGGTGATGCAGCGAGGCCGCATCGTGGAGGAGGGCCCGGTCGCCGAAGTCTTCGCGCACCCCAAGCACGAGTACACGCGGGCGTTGTTCGAAGCCGCGCCCGGGCGCAACTGGTCGTTTGCGCGTCGCGAGAACGTCTGAGGCGAAACAGCCGGCTTCCGGAATCCCTCGCTAGATCGCGCCCGGTGATGCAACCACGGGCGGCGCAGCTTCTTTCGGCGACGGACCGAATCTGTTGGGGCCGGGCGTGCCGTCGATGATCATGAAGATCAGCACAACGATGGGCCCGAGAATCGGAATCAGGATGAGCAAACACCACCAGCCGCTTCGATCGCTGTCGTGCAGCCTTCGAACAGTCACCGCGATGGCGGGTATCAAAACAGCACAGGCATAAATTCCGCCGAGCAGGCCTATGCCGACGCTCGCACTGTACGTTCCGATCATGAAGTCGATGACGGTCAACACGATGCTGATGAGAATGTTGAACAGGACGAATAGCCAATATTCCTTGCGCCTGGCTCTGCCGCTGAAGTCCGCATACTTCTTCAGGACTTGAACGTACCAGTTCATAGTTTTCTCCCCTTTGCGATAGGGCCTTACTGAGCTTTGCGGAAATGACAGACTCGGTAGTGCCGTGATCGCGCCCGTTTCCCCAACCCGCCTTGCTACATATTTTCGATGCGCCATCTTCCGTCGGCGCCGCGCATCAGCATGACTTTGTAGCCATACGTCCCGTCGGCTTTTTTGCGCGTGAGCGTGATCGTGGCAAGCTCATCGCCGGTCAGCGTGACCGAGCGCACCGCGCCCAGGCGATCGATTTCGACCGGCTTCGTCTTGCCGGAGAGCTTCTCGAGCATGTCGCTGTATCGCTGCTGCGCAGATGGCGTCAGCTCCTTCATCGCGGCGGCCTTGTCGCCCCGGGCGAGGGCCAGAGTCAAGCGCTCCCACGCCTCGCGCGGGCCCCTGAAATCGGTATCCGACGGAATCCGGGCACGGCCTTTCATATTCGACTGCCGCGACGGCACCGGCGACAAGTCCGCGGCTTGCGGCGAAGGGCCCGCGGGTGGCGGCGCCTTGAACTTGACAGTCGATTCAGCGGCGCTGGTTGGGCAGGGAGGGTCCTGATAGCTCACCTTGCCATTGGAATCGACGCACTTGACCATCGCTGCGTCCGCGGGAGCAAGCAAGAGGCCAATGACCATGGATGCCAGGGACGCGAACACGCTTTTCGACCGGGAAAGCCCGCGGCGCGGAGGCTTGAACGTGGCGATAAGGATCACAGGCGAGGATTAAAGCGCGCGCTGCTGCCGCGGCGCGTGGTGGGGATGATTCGGCGCGAAGCGACGAAGATCGGCATGGCGCATTCGCGGCCGCATGGAACGCGGAGGCAGCGTCGGATACACGGCGTAGCCCGGATCATAGAGCGCGGACGAGGCCGCGTAGTCGCCGGGGGCGCGCTCGTCTTCCGCATGCCGCCTCGGCGTTGCGGCGGCGAGACCGCGTTCCAGCGCCGCATGGCGCTCGTCGGCGATGCGCTCGGCTGCCGCGAGGTCGAGCATGTCGCGAGCATGCTCGAGCTTGGCCACTGCAACCGGATTGGCGTCACCTGCATCGACATCCATGCGCTCGCCTTCCTTGCACGGAGCGTCGGTATACACAAGGCTCAGGTGGTGGTCGAAGCACTTATAAATCGTGGTCGTGGTCGCCAGGGCGGAAGGCGCGAC
>VBCZ01000462.1 GCA_005889025.1 Betaproteobacteria bacterium | reverse complement strand
CGGCGCTACGCCATCGAGGTTCCCGCCAACGTGCGCCGGCTGCTTGAGTCGGGCGAAGGCGAAACCGTAAAGCCGGGCGATCCGCGTCTTGCTGGGATCGAGACGCGGATGATCGCGACACCGCAGATGGCGCTCGAAACGGCGGCGCTCGTGGCTCGCGATTCGGGTGTT
The DNA here is from genome assembly GCA_005889025.1 of Betaproteobacteria bacterium. GTDB lineage: Bacteria > Pseudomonadota > Gammaproteobacteria > Burkholderiales > Casimicrobiaceae > PALSA-1003. Next base: position 6,235 of record VBCZ01000462.1, on the reverse strand, counting down.
CCGGCCTACATCCTGGGTGATCGCCTCGAAGGCGAAGCGCGCGACGTCGGCACGGTCATGGGCGGCATCGCGCTGCAGGTCGCGGATCGCCGGCAGCCGTTTGCACCGCCGTGCGTGCTCCTGTCGGGCGGCGAGACCACAGTCACCGTTCGCGGCAGCGGGCGCGGCGGGCGCAACGTCGAGTTCCTGCTGGCGCTGGGCATCTCGTTGCACGGCCACTCCGGGATCCACGCCGTTGCGGGCGATACCGATGGTGTCGACGGCCTCGAGGAAATCGCGGGCGCTTATCTTGCGCCGGACTCGCTCGAACGCGCATGGAGCAAGGGCATCAATCCCAAAGACAGCCTCGCGAACAACGACGGCCATAGGTTTTTCGAGGCGCTGGGCGATTCGGTCATTACGGGCCCGACGCTGACCAACGTCAACGACTTCCGCGCCATTCTGATCGCCGACGACGGCACGGGGAACCGCTGAGATGCGCAGACATCGCAATGCTAAGATTGTGGCTACGCTCGGCCCGGCCAGTGCGAGCGAAGCAATGATCCGGTCGCTGTTCCTCGCGGGCGTCGACGTGTTTCGCCTGAATTTCAGTCACGGCACGCACGAGCAACACCGGGAGCGGCTGCAACAGATTCGTAACGTCGAGCGCGACGTGGGTCGCCCGATCGGCGTGCTGGCCGACATGCAAGGGCCAAAGCTTCGCGTCGGCACCTTCGCCAATGGTCCGGTCACGCTTGTCGCCGGTTCGCCGTTCCGGCTCGACCTCACGGACAAGCCGGGTGACGCGACGCGCGCGTACCTGCCGCATCCGGAAATTTTCGCCGCGCTGAAGCCCGGTTCGAACCTGCTTCTCGACGACGGCAAGTTGCGCCTGCGCGTTACACGTTGCACGGCCGAGTTCGCCGAGACCGAGGTAATCGTCGGCGGTCCACTGTCGGAACGCAAGGGCGTAAACGTGCCCGATGCCGTGCTGCCAGTCTCGGCGCTTACCGAAAAGGACCGGCGCGACCTCGAGTTCGCGCTGGAGCTCGGCGTCGAATGGCTGGCGCTTTCGTTCGTGCAGCGTCCCGAGGATCTGGACGAGGCCCGTGCGCTGGCCAAGGGACGCGCGCGGATCATGACCAAGCTCGAGAAGCCGTCGGCCGTCGAGCGACTGGACGACATCGTCGAAAAGTCCGACGCCATCATGGTGGCGCGTGGCGACCTGGGGGTTGAGCTGCCGGCGGAAAAAGTGCCCGCCATTCAGCGCCGCGTCGTCCGCGCCTGCCGGCGCCAAGGCAAGCCGGTGATCGTCGCGACGCAGATGCTCGAATCGATGATCAGCTCGCCGGTGCCGACGCGGGCAGAAGCCTCCGATGTCGCGACCGCGATCTACCACGGCGCCGACGCAGTGATGCTGTCTGCGGAATCGGCCTCGGGCAAGTATCCGCTCCAGGCCGTGCAGATGATGGAACGCATCCTCGCGGAAGTCGAATCCGATCCCTATCATCGCCAACTGCTCAAGGCCTCGCAAACTCGGGCGCAAGCGACCAGTGCCGATGCGATATGCGCCGCGATGGACACGATCGCGGGACTCCTGCCGGTCGCAGTTATCGTCACCTATACGACATCCGGGTCCACCAGCCTGCGTGCGGCGCGCGAGCGGCCGATACCGCCGATCCTCAGCATGACGCCCACTCTCGCGACCGCCCGTTGTCTTGCATTGGTCTGGGGCGTGCATTCGGTGCAGACGCCGGACGTCTCCGATGTTGCCGAAATGGTCGAGCATGCATGCCAGCGCGCCGTCGCAGAGGAATTCGCGAAGCCGGGCGACACGATTCTGATCAGCGCTGGAATGCCGTTCGGCACGCCGGGCGCAACCAACCTTCTTCGCATCGCCGCCGTCTGACCCACCCATGGCCAAGATCGACCAAGTTACCGGCTTCGAGATTCTTGATTCGCGCGGCAATCCGACGGTCGCGGCCGAAGTCGTCCTTGCCGACGGCGCGCGTGGATTCGGCGCCGCGCCGTCCGGTGCATCCACCGGATCGCGGGAGGCGCTCGAGCTGCGCGACGGTGACCCTAAACGTTATTTCGGCAAAGGGGTGACGCGTGCCGTGGGCAACATCAACGGCGAGTTGCGACACGCGCTGTCGGGGCACGACGCCGACGACCAATCCGCGCTCGATCAGTGCATGATCGATTTAGACGGAACCCCCAGCAAGTCGCGCCTGGGCGCCAACGCCATTCTCGGCGTGTCGATCGCCGTGGCGAAGGCCGCGGCGCAGTCAGCGGGGATGCCGCTCTATCGTCGCATCGCCGCAGGCCGGCCGATCGTCATGCCGGTGCCGATGATGAACATCGTCAACGGTGGCGCGCACGCTGAGAATAACGTCGACATGCAGGAGTTCATGATCCTGCCGGTGGGCGCGCCGAACTTTTCCGACGCGCTGCGATGGGGCGTCGAAGTTTTTCACACGCTGAAGAATGTGCTGAAAGAGCGCGGACTGTCGACCGCAGTCGGCGACGAGGGCGGTTTCGCACCGGATCTGCCATCGAACGAGGCGGCGCTCGAGATCATTCTGCAATCGATCGAAAAAGCCGGCTATCGGCCGGGTCAGGACATCTGGCTGGGACTCGATACCGCCAGCTCGGAGTTCTACAAGGATGGGCATTACGAGCTTGCCTCCGAAGCCAAGCGCTTCAGCTCCGCGGAATTTGCTGATTATCTTGCACGCTGGGTCGACCAGTATCCAATCCTTTCCATTGAGGACGGGATGGCCGAGAACGACTGGGACGGCTGGAAGCACATTACCGACCAGCTCGGCAAGCGGGTGCAACTCGTCGGCGACGACTTGTTCGTGACGAACACCTCCATCCTCAAGGAGGGTATCGCCAAGGGGGTCGCAAATTCGATCCTGATCAAGCTCAATCAGATCGGAACGCTGACCGAGACACTCGCGGCGATCGCGATGGCGGATGCCGCAGGGTACAGCTCGGTGGTTTCACACCGTTCGGGCGAGACGGAGGATACGACCATCGCCGATCTGGCCGTTTCGACCGCGGCGACTCAGATCAAGACCGGGTCATTGTGCCGTTCAGACCGGGTTGCGAAGTACAACCGTCTGCTGCGCATTGAACACGAAGTCGGAGACGATGCAGTCTACGCAGGACAATCGGCATTTGCGGTTTTCCGCAACACCACCGGCTAAGGGCCTGCATGCGGAGCGGCGCCAGAACATGAGCACGCGGTTGAACGTCTCTGCGGAGTGCGTCGTCGATGCGCGCAACATCACCGGCGAATCGCCGCTGTGGTCGGAGCGCGAGGCGGCGCTCTATTGGGTCGATATTCCCGAAGGGCGAATTTTTCGCTGGCAACCGGAGACCGGTGACCGTCGAACGTGGCAATTGCCAACGGCAGTCGGCAGCATCGGCCTGCGCGAGCGCGGCGGTCTGGTCACCGCCATGCGCACCGGGTTTCACTTGTTTGATCTCCAGACCGAAGAGCTCACGTTTCTTTGTCATCCGGAACCCGAGCTTGCGACCAATCGGCTCAACGACGGCAAGGTCTCGCCGGAGGGCCGCTTCTGGGCGGGCACGATGGACGAGCGGCCGCAGAAGGAGCCGATCGGCAGCCTCTACCGCTTGGACGCAGACCACCGCTGTACGCGCCTGGGGGGCGGCGTCAAGGTGTCCAACGGCCTGGCATGGAGTCCGGATGGCCTCACGATGTACCACTCGGATTCCCGGAGCACGGCGGTTTTCCGCTATGCCTACGATCCGGAGACGGGCAGGATCGGCGAGCGTGAGGTTTTCGTGTCGATGCTGCCCGAGTGGGGCCGGCCGGATGGTGGTGCGACGGACGAGGAGGGCTGCTATTGGAATTGCGGCGTCTCCGCTGGACGCATCAACCGGTTCAGTCAAACCGGCGAACTCATCGAATATGTCGAATTGCCGGTGACGCACCCGACGATGCCCTGCTTCGGTGGTCAGGATGGGCGCACGTTGTACGTGACTTCGCTGCGGGAGAATCTTTCCGATGCCGAGCTCGCGCGGACACCACAAGCCGGAGGCGTGTTCATGATCGAGCCGGGTGTCGCCGGGGCACCAGCAGCACTCTACAAAGGATGATTGCGATGACCAAGGTTGCGCTATCCGGAGCCTCGGGCAACATGGGCCGGATTCTTCGTACCGAGCTCCAGAAGCGCGGAGTCGACCTGCGCTCAGCGGGAGGCCGAAATCCTCTCGTGCCGCTGCACGAGGGCGAGGACATCATGCACGGCGATCTGCGCGATCCTGCCGTCGTCGATCGCTTGCTCAACGGCGTCGACGTGCTGATTCACCTGGCGGGCACGAGTGTCGAGCGGCCGTTGCCCGAAATCATCGAGAACAATCTCGTCGGGCTGTACCAGGTCTACGAGGGCCTGCGCCGTAACAAGGTGCGGCGCGTGATCTTCGCCAGCTCGAACCACGCCTACGGCATGCATTCGGTCAAGGACAAGCTCAAACTCGATGCGCCGTTTCGTCCCGACGGCTTCTACGGCTTGTCGAAGGTCTGGGGCGAGGCGATGACGCGCATGTACTGGGACAAGCACGGCATCGAAGGCATTTCTGTGCGTATCGGTACCGCGATGGGCAAACCTCCAGCCGAGTTCCGCCACCTCAGCACATGGTTCGGCACGGAGGATCTGGTGGACCTGATGATGCAATGCATAAACGTCCCCGACGTCGGCTACATGGCGGTGTGGGGGGTTTCAAACAACACGCGTAGTTATTGGGACAACACCGGGGCGGAGAAGCTCGGCTATAAGCCGAAACAGAACAGCGAGAATTTCGCCCCGGAGATTCTGAAGCAGCCGAATCCACTCGACCCGATCGCGCGGCAGTACCAGGGTGGAGGGTTTGTCACGCTGGACTTCACTCCGGTCGATGCGCGGCCCGGGCGATCCTAGGAAGCATGCTCATGTCTTCATCCGACACAGCGGCCACCCAGCGCGGCGCCCCGGTGGTCACCGAACTGCAAGTCATTCCGGTTGCCGGCCACGACAGCATGCTGATGAACCTGAGTGGCGCGCACGGCCCCTTCTTCACCCGCAACATCGTCATCCTTAAAGACAGTGCGGGCAATACCGGAGCCGGCGAAGTACCGGGTGGCGACAAGATTCGGCAGACGCTCGAGGACGCTCGCGAGCTCGTCGTCGGTCAATCGATCGGCGGCTATCACCGGATCCTCAACAATGTGCGAAGCCGCTTTGCAGATCGCGATGCTGCGGGACGAGGCCTGCAGACATTCGATCTGCGCATCACGATTCACGCCGTGACGGCGCTCGAGGCCGCTTTGCTCGACCTGCTCGGCCAGCACCTGGGCGTTCCCGTCGCGGAACTGCTCGGTGAAGGGCAGCAACGCGATTCGGTCGAGATGCTCGGTTATCTGTTCTATATCGGCGACCGGCGCCGTACTGATTTGCCCTATCGAAGCGAACCAGACGCCGAAAACGAGTGGTTCCGCCTGCGCAACGAAGCGGCAATGACGCCCGAAGCAGTCACGCGACTCGCGGAGGCAACGCACGCCCGCTACGGATTCAGCGACTTCAAGCTAAAGGGAGGAGTGTTGCGGGGCGAACAAGAAGTCGACGCCATTCGCGCGCTGCACGAGCGCTTTCCCAAGGCCCGCATAACTCTCGATCCCAATGGTGGCTGGTGGTTGAAGGACGCCGTGCGGCTTTGCCGCGATTTGCACGGTGTATTGGCCTATGCCGAGGATCCGTGTGGCGCCGAGGGCGTCTTCTCGGCGCGTGAAGTGATGGCGGAGTTCCGCCGTGCGACCGGATTGCCGACGGCGACAAACATGATCGCCACCGATTGGCGCGAGCTGGGGCATGCGATTCAGTTGCAGTCGGTCACGATCCCGTTGGCGGACCCTCATTTCTGGACCTTGGGCGGCTCGGTGCGGGTGGCGCAGATTTGCCACGAATGGGGACTGACGTGGGGATCGCATTCGAACAATCACTTCGATATTTCGCTTGCGATGTTCACGCATTGCGCGGCGGCGGCTCCAGGAAACATCACCGCGATTGATACGCATTGGATCTGGCAGGAGGGCGAGCAATTGACGCGCGAGCCGCTCAAGATCGTCGGAGGGAAGGTGACGGTGCCCAAGAAACCGGGCTTAGGCGTCGAGATCGACATGGCGCAAGTCGAGAAGCACCACCGCCTGTACCAGGAGAAAGCGCTTGGAGCGCGCGACGATTCGGCC
>VBCZ01000461.1 GCA_005889025.1 Betaproteobacteria bacterium | reverse complement strand
GTCGCGCTGGAGAACGCCCGCCTGTTCGACGAGACCCAGCGCCGCACGCGCGAGACCGCCGCGCTCGCGGAAGTTGGACGCGATATTTCCTCGACGTTGGACTTGCCTACGGTGATGGACCGCATTGCGCACCACGCCAAGATCCTGCTCAACGCCACCAGCAGCGCGATCTTCCTTCCCGATGCGGGCGGGCAGAGCTACCGGGCAATCGTCGCGGTCGGCGCCATTGCGCAGGCCATCCAGTCCACGGTGATCAAGGCGGGCGTGGGCATCATCGGCAACCTCGTGCAGAGCGGCCGCGCCGAGTTCATCAATAACACCCAGGCGGACCCGCGTGCGATCCTGATCGCGGGCACGGAGCGAAAGGAGAACGAGCGGCTGATGGTGGCGCCGCTGCTCGCCGGGCAAACCGTGAAGGGCGTGATGGCGGTGTGGCGAACCCCAGGAGAGCCCTTCGGCGACAGCGAGCTGGAATTCCTGGTCGGGCTCTCGCTGCAGGCGACCGTCGCCATCGAGAACGCGCGTCTGTTCGCCGAGTCGCAGCAGCGTGCCGCCGAGCTCGCCACCGTCAACACTGTGTCGCAGCAGCTTGCGGGCAAGCTCGACCTCGCTGCCTTGCTCGAACTCGTGGGCGAACAGATTCGTACCGTCTTCAAGGCGGACGTCGCCTACGTGGCGCTGCTCGACAGGGCCAGCGGCATCATCAACTTCCCGTATCAGTACGGCGACAAGCTGGTGCCGCTGAAGTACGGCGAAGGCCTGACGAGCCGGATCATTCAGTCGGGCAAGCCGCTCATCATCAATCGGGAGAAGGACCGGCTGAGCCTCGACCTCGGCCCGAAAGTCTTCGGCCGGCAAGCCCTCTCTTACCTGGGAGTGCCGATTCTGGTAGGGGGCAGCTGCCAGGGAGCTATCAGCGTACAGAGCACGCAAACGGAGGGCGTCTATGACGCCGACGACGAGCGTCTGCTGTCCACCATCGCCGCCAATGTTGGCGTGGCGCTACAGAACGCGCGACTGTTCAACGAGACGAAGGAAGCCCTGGAGCAGCAGACCGCCACGGCCGAGGTGCTGCGCGTGATCAGCGGCTCCGTGGCCGACACGGCGCCAGTGTTCGAAAATATTCTTGACAGCTGCCGGCGGCTGTTCGCGACCGAACAGCTCGCAGTCATGCTCCTGCGTGAGGACGGGCGAGTGTATCCTGCGGCATGGCGCGGATCGGCATTTGACGGCCTCGTGCGGGACGTCGGATCAATGCCCGTCGAGACGACGTTCACGGGGCAGTCGATCCGCGAGCGCCGCACCATCCATGCAACCCAGGCCGACGCGGCCGCGTTCGCCAACCCAGACGTGCGCAAGCTGGCCGAGGCTGTGGGCCCCTATACCGCGGTCTACAGTCCGATGATCTGGGAGTGGCGCGGCATCGGCACGATCTGCCTCCTTCGCCA
>VBCZ01000460.1 GCA_005889025.1 Betaproteobacteria bacterium | reverse complement strand
GCGCTTACGCACATCGACGACCTCACCACGAATTTCGACCAGACCAACGTCATGCACCCCGCGAGCAACACGCGGGCCTTCCTGACCGAGGGGCAGCTGTTCCGTGCGCACCTGCAGCCGGCGTCGGCGATCAACGCAACCTACGGCGTACGTCCGGGCCAGGTCACACGCGACTGCCCGCGCGATACCGTCTCGCGCACCTGCCCGGCCATACAAAAACGTCTGTGGGCGGACGGCACCTTCCCCGCGAATTGACAACGGAGAACGCCATGCGCCGTATCCTTGTATTCCTCGCGACATCGCTCCTGGTCTCCGGCCTGCAGGCGCAGCCCCGCTTTGGCGTAAGCGAGGCCGATTACGCGCTGGCGCTGCGGTGGTTGCGCACCGACTGCCTCGCGCCGGAGGCCAAACCGCTCCTTGATCTTCTCGTCAGTCGACGCGCCGCAATGCAAAAGGCCTTTGCCGGCGCTTTGGCCGACGGACCGACAGCAGAGGAAGTTGCCGGCGTGAGAGCGGCTGCCGCCGCACGCTGGCGCGCCCAACGCGAGTTGATCGACCGCCCCGAATTGCGTGAGGCCCTGCCTGCGGATCAATGGCAAGCGTTGCGGAATCGGACGGAAGATGACTCTGTCCGCAGCGAAGTCGACAACTTCGTCAACGGTTACCGATCCAACGCCATGTCCGGCCTGGCGGTCGTGGGAGACGAGGATGCGCTGCGTCAGTTGCGCGAGCTCGCCGGCCGCGGAAGCACCCCGGAGGCAGTGGCCGCGCGCGGTGCGCTTGCATACCGGGAATCGCTTACGACGCGCTGAGCGCAAGCGAGCCTCCGGGTAGCGGAATCACCGTTACTGTGCGGGCGGTCCCCCAAAGACGTACTCGTCCGGTCGCTATGTTGCTGTACCTTCCCGCGCAGAGAAGGAATGATCGAGCATGGCAAGCGATATCTTTCTGAAAATCGATGGCATCCAAGGCGAAGCGACCGACGTCAATCATCAAAACGAGATTGAAGTCGCGTCATGGAGCTGGGGCGTTTCCGAGGTGTTCATAACGTCGGGCGGCGGCGGGATCGTGGGCGGCAAGCCCAAGGTCGGTGATTTCGTCATCAGCAAGCAGGTCGACAAGGCGTCCCCCAACCTGCTCAGGGCCTGTCTCACGGCGAAGCACATCAAGGAAGTCGTGCTGACGCAGCGCAGAGCCGGGGCGGGGAAGCTCAATTTCTTGACCATCACGCTGAAAGGTGTGTTCATCTCCAGCCTGAACGATATCGACGCCGGGGTCGCGCCAAGGCCGACCGAGAACATTGTCTTCAAGTTCGGTAAGGTGATCTACGAATACGTCCCGCAAAAACAGAGCGGCCAGCCCGACACCCCAGTCACGCTGAAGTGGGACGTCAAAGCCAACAAGGAATTTTGAGGGTCAGATACTTTCCAACTTCCGAACCGGTGCAGCGAGCTATCAAGACATGCAGCGCCAACGGGCGCATCTGCTGCCTGCGTTCGCTGCACAGCGGGTCCGGGTGCAGCCTCGAAAATTCTACGGAGATGTAGAAGGGCTACCTGGCTCCGAGCAGATCCGGCATCGCGCGTGTGATCGCCTTGGCGATCATCTCCTGTAGAACCGCCACCTTCTGCGCCCCCGTGAGCACGTCCACGGGTCTTAGACTTCCTTCCGCACGTGCAGTTGACAGAGTCGTGGATTCGTCTGTGTTCCGCTCGCGAATGATGGCCATGGTGTTTGCGTCCACCAGCATGACCTTGATATAGGCAAATGGCGCCAGGAATCCAGCTCCGCGCGCGTAGGTGTCCGAGCGTCTTGTGGGTAAGGTGGCATCGAGGTAAAAGCCGACGCCTTCGATCTTGCCGCTACCCCGGTACTCGTGTGCGAGACGGAGCTTCGCATCGCTTCGATGCTTGGTTATGAGGACCAGGTGCGTCGCATTCTGGTTTTGAAGCATTATTTTGACGGCTTCGAGGAGCGCCAGCGACTGATCCTGTGGCTCGAAGAGCTTGTCTTGCAGCTCATAGAGCTCGGGATCGCTGGAAGCGAGCGACACGGTCGTCGCGCGCGCATCGAGGCGCTTGATCGCGTTGTCCACCGCCACCACAGCCGTATTATCCAGGACGCGATCGCTCAATGTCATCGTATCGTGCCGGTTCTGATCCTTGTTGCTGCCGGTCGTCGATTCATGGCCCACAACACTTATCTTGTCGCCGATCAGGGAAAGTATCGCGTAGATTCGTGACTCGCCATCGGCTGCGTGACCCATCGATGGTATCCAAACCGCGGCACAGGCTGCGAGACAGAGGAGCCTTGTCAAACGATCCATGGCCGAGAAGTCATGTTCATTCCGACCCCTGACGAGGTAACCCAACAGTCGTCGCCGGGATGACCAAAAGCGGAATGACACAATTGTTTTTCAACAGGCTGCTGACGCGTGAGCGATCAAAGATCAAGTCTTGTGAAGCGTGTCGCGGATGAAAAAGGGGCGCTGGAGATGTATGTGGACAACCGCGTCGCACGGGCGACCACGGTGGCCGTTCAATACTTGATGACGCCCATCTTCAAGAATGCGCGATGAATTCGCTCGGCGTAGATATTGAAGCTCGGGTCCTCGCCCAGCACCGCGGGCCGTGGCCGCGGGAGATCGACAGGTATCTCATCGACGATGCGGCCCGGGTTGGGCGACATGACGAGTACGCGGTCGGAAAGCCCGATGGCTTCCTCGATGCTGTGGGTGATGAAGAGCACGGTCTTCCGCGTCTCCATCCAGAGCAGCTCGAGGTCGTGCCGGATCTGC
>VBCZ01000459.1 GCA_005889025.1 Betaproteobacteria bacterium | reverse complement strand
TCGAGCAGGGTATATCCGCCGGTGACCATTTCACCCAAGCGCTCGCCGATCACCAGTAGGACGTCGGCGGATCGAACCCGCGCCGCGAGTTTTGGATTGATGCCGATACCGACGTCGCCGGCGTAGTTGGCGTGCGCATTGTCAAAAATGTCCTGATTGCGAAACGCACACGCGACCGGAAGCGCATTGGCTTGCGCAAAATCGGCAAGCGCCGCGCACGCGGAAACATCCCAGCCGCTGCCGCCGACGATGGCCAGCGGATTTTTTGCCTCGGCGAGGCGGGACCGGAGCGCGTCGATCTGCCATTGCGCCGGAGGAATGGAGATCGACGCAACAGGCGCATCATCGAGGACTTGCGCGCTTGCCGACAGCATGTCCTCCGGCAGCGCGAGCACGACCGGGCCGGGACGACCCGACATCGCGACGCGAAATGCTCGCGCGACGTACTCGGGAATGCGATCGGGGCGATCGATTTGCGCCGCCCATTTGACCGTGCTGCCGTACATGCGCCGGTAGTCGATTTCCTGAAAGGCCTCGCGATCGACAAAATCGCTTCCGACTTGACCCACAAACACGATCAAGGGGGTCGAATCCTGTTGCGCGGTGTGGATGCCGATGGCGGCGTTGGAGGCGCCCGGCCCGCGCGTGACAAACACGATGCCGGGACGGCCGGTGAGCTTGCCGTAGGCCTCGCCCATGTAAGACGCCCCGCCTTCGTGTCGGCAAACGATCAGGCGCAGCGATGCGCGCGATTCGTACAGCGCATCCAGCACCGGAAGATAGCTCTCGCCGGGGACGCAAAAAGCGAGATCGACCCCTTGGGCGAGAAGGTTGTCGACGAGTATTCTTCCGCCGGAGCGCACGATCGGTGAGAGTCAAGCAACGAGAACTGGTCATTCTAGCGTGATTCGGCAGCATCCTCCGGTCGCCGTATAATCGGCGCTCGCTGTTGTGTCGCGACGGCCAGGGGAATTCCAACGATGATAGGGCAAGCAACGCTGCTGGAAGCGCTCGGGTTCAGCGCCGGCGCACTGCTCGCCGGGCTGATCACGATGCGCTTTCGTCCCGACCTCCGGCGGTCGATCGTGTTCACCTTGCTCGCCATCGCGCTGGGGCTCGGCGGGCTCGACGCTCTGTCGCGCTATCAGATCCTCCCCGCGCAGCTTGCGATATCGGTCGTGCCGCGCGAGCTCTGCCTGCTGATCGTTGCGCTCGGCAATATCCGGATCTACATCGCGTTCCTGGTCAACGTGCTGCTCGCGCGGCGGGCGGTGCCGCGCATTCTCGGCGAAGTGGGGATCGTCCTCTCGCTGGTCGTGTTCGCATTGGTCCGGATGGACGCGGTCGGCGTGAATCTCGCTGCCATTTTCACTACGTCCGCGTTCCTCACGGCGGTCATCGCCTTTTCATTGCAGGCAACGCTGGGCAACCTCTGGGGCGGTATCGCGCTGCAACTCGACAATACCTGCCGCATAGGCGATTGGATTCAGGTCGAGGGCGTGCTGGGGCAGGTGGTCGGTATCCGCTGGCGCTACACCTCGATCGCCACGAACCGCAACGAGACGATCATCATCCCGAACTCGATGCTGGTCAACAATCGGGTGACGCTGCTGGCGCGGCGCGGCGATTCGCGCATTCCATGGCGGCGGCCGGTCGAGTCTTCCATCGGCTACGAGTGGCCGCCCAGCCGAGTCATCGCAGCCGTCGACTCCGCGCTCGGCCGCGTCGACATTCCCAACGTTGCGTCGGCGCCGGCGCCTTCATGCATCCTGGGGAGCTTCGATCCCAGCTCGATTCGCTATATCGTGCGCTATTGGCTGACCGATTTGAGCGATGTCGAATGGACCGATTCACAGGTCCGCCTGCACGCGTTCGCGGCGCTCGCGCGCTAGGGGATGGAAATTCCGATCCCGCGCAATGAATTGTTCATCAATCCCGCCGGCGACGTGCGCGCCAAGGCGGCGACACGCGAGCGCGACGCGCGCATCGCGCTTCTGAAATCGCTCGAGCTCTTTGCGCCGCTGACCGACCCTGAACGCACCGCGCTCGCGGCGGAGCTTCAACCCTTGCCCTTCGTGGCCGGCGATGTGCCTACGCGCCAGGGCGAGACCGCCGATTCGCTGTACATCCTCGCACGCGGACAGGTCGGCATCTTTCGCAACGCCACGGAAGGCGATGCGACGGCGCGACAGCGACTGGCGACACTCAACGGGCCGAATTACTTCGGCGAGATGGGCTTGCTGACGGGTCAGCCGAGGACCGCAACGATCGTCGCGGAATCGGAGGTGCTCTGCTACCGTCTTGACAAGGCAGGCTTCGAGGCGATCATCCGCGCCCGGCCCGACCTTGCGCAGTCGCTGTCGCAGACGGTCGCCGAGCGGCAGGCGGCCAACGATGCGACGCTGGCTTCGCTTTCGAAGGAGGCGCGCGCACGCGCGACCGGAACGCGGGTCAACGAGTTGGTGCGCCGCATTCAGCAATTCTTCGGGTTGTAGCGGTAGCGGCGCGAGCCACCCGGCGCGGGGCCCCGTGCGTAGCACGGGGATCGACGGGGAATTGCGAGTCGACGCATGAGGCCGACGACTCGACAGTTAATGTTTCGTCGAACGTAGAGGAGGCCGAGGCGCGAGCCACCCGG
>VBCZ01000458.1 GCA_005889025.1 Betaproteobacteria bacterium | reverse complement strand
AGCGGAACGTCGAATGGCGCGAATTGGCGCGCGATCGACAGCATCGTGCCGTCGCCGCCGACAACGACGGCGAGCTGCGCTTCTCGCGCCAGCTCGGAACTCGACGCCGCTGGATAGCCGGCGAGCGGCGTGAACTCCGCGGTGGCCGCCTCGAGGAGGACGCGATGACCGCGCGCTCTTAAGAATGCCGCGAGGTGACCCAGGGGCTCCGCGATGCCGTGGCTCGCGTGGCGACCGATCAGTGCGACCGTCGCGAAGTTGTTTTTCTGAGCCCCCATGGACACGATTAAAGCACAAGGGCGTGGGGCGACCAAGGTCCAAGGCCCCACCATCGGCGTTACAATGGCGCGATGCTGGATTCCCGCGCGCAACATCTGCTCAAGACGCTGATCGAGCGCTATATCGTCGACGGCCAGCCGGTCGGCTCGCGCGTGCTGTCGCGGCAGTCGGGACTGGAGCTTTCGCCGGCGACCATACGCAACGTCATGGCGGATCTGGAGGAGATGGGATTCATCGCGAGTCCGCACACATCCGCGGGTCGCATTCCCACCGCCAAGGGCTATCGGTTCTTTGTCGACAGCCTCCTGGTCGTCAAGCCGCTCAATGTAGACGAAATCAACGAATTGCAGGATCAGCTGCAGGTGGATCGTCCGCAGGCGCTGGTGACGACCGCGGCGCAGCTCTTGTCGCACCTTACCCAATTTGCCGGAGTCGTGGCGACCCCGCGTCGGCGCGAGGCATCTTTCCGCCACATCGAATTCCTGCGGCTGTCGGAACGTCGCGTGCTGCTGATCATCGTCACGCCGGAAGGCGACGTGCAAAACCGTATCTTGCATACCGATCGCGGCTACACCCAGACGAAGCTGATCGAAGCGTCGAATTTTTTCAATCATCACTATGCCGGCCAACCCTTCGCCGCGATACGGGCGCTTCTGGCGGACGAGCTCAAGCAGCTTCGCGAAGACGTCGTCGGATTGATGTCGGCGGCGGTCGACGCCGGGGACGCCGCGCTTTCCGAGAACAACGACGACTTGGTCGTATCGGGCGAGAAGAATCTCCTGTCGGCGTCCGACCTCGCCTCCAACATGGACAGGCTTCGCCGCCTGTTCGAAATTTTCGAGCAGAAAACCTCGCTGCTGCACCTTCTCGACCTCAGTCAGCACGCGCATGGCGTGCACTTGTTCATCGGCGGAGAATCGGGACTCGCGCCGCTCGACGAGTGCAGCGTGATCACCGCGCCGTACGAAATGGACGGCCAGGTGATCGGCACGCTCGGGGTCATCGGACCGACGCGGATGGCATACGAGCGCGTGATTCCCATCGTCGACGTGACTGCCAAGCTGCTGTCGAGTGCGCTGACGCAGCAGCTCAATGAGCGATGAAGTCCGATGAAGCCGCACACGTCGCACTGATCGAGCGCTTTTACAACGCATTTTCCCGCCGCGATCCCGACGGCATGCTCGCCTGCTATCACCGCGGCGTGATGTTCAGCGATCCCGTTTTTCCTTCGCTCGATGCCTTGGGTGCGGCGTCCATGTGGCGGATGCTGTGCGCCCGCGGCAAGGATCTCGTTGTCGGCGTATCGGACATCCGCGCCGATGCGAGCACCGGGAGCGCGCGCTGGGTTGCGACCTACACCTTCTCCGCGACCGGTCGCAAAGTGGCCAACCGCATCGCCGCCGCGTTCGATTTCAGGGACGCGCTGATCGTCCGCCATGTCGATCGCTTCAGCCTGTGGCGATGGGCGGCCATAGCGCTCGGTCCCAAAGGCGCGCTGCTCGGCTGGTGCCTACCGGTGCGTGCGGCGATTCGGGCTCAGGCCGCGAAAAGCCTGGCCGCGTTCGCCGGAGCGCAGGTGTGAGCTCGCGGCGTCATTCCACTTCAGGGTTCAGTCACGATAGGGCGTCGAGGCTGGGCGTGCTCCTGGTCAACCTGGGCACGCCCGACGCGGCGACGCCGGCCGCGGTGCGCCGCTATCTCGCCCAGTTTCTATCCGACCCGCGTGTCGTCGAGATTCCGCAAGCGCTGTGGAAGCCGATTCTGCACGGCATCGTCCTCAACATCCGCCCCTCGAGGTCGGCGCGGAAATACGCGATGATCTGGACCAAGGATGGGTCTCCGCTTCTGGTTCACAGCCTTCGGCAGCGGACGCTCCTGCTGGGATATCTCGGCCAGCGGCTCAAGGAGATCGGGCTGCCGGCCGATCACGCGCAAATCGAGCTCGGCATGCGCTACGGCCGGCCCTGCATCGACGAAGCGATGGCCAAGCTCGCGGAAGGCGGCTGCGATCGGATTCTGGTGCTTCCGCTGTATCCCCAATATGCCGGAAGCACGACCGGATCGGCCACCGACGCGGTTGCGGCCGCGGCCTGCCGTCAGCGTCGCGTCCCCGCGCTACGCTTTGTCGATGCGTATCACGACGATCCCGGCTACATCAAGGCGCTCGCGCAGGGCATCAACGATTACTGGGTCAAGAACGGGCGACCCGAGCATCTCCTCCTTTCCTTTCACGGCGTGCCGCGGCGAACGCTGGATCTGGGGCGAACGCTGGATCTGGGCGATCCGTACCACTGCCACTGCCAGAAAACCGGGAGACTGCTCGCGCGCGAGCTGGGATTCAAGAGCGAGCAGTTCAGCATCACGTTCCAATCCCGATTCGGACGCGCCGAGTGGCTGACGCCTTACACCCAGCCGACGCTGGAGGCGCTTGCCAAGCGGGGTGTGGGGCGCGTCGATGTGGCCTGCCCGGGTTTCGTCAGCGATTGCCTGGAGACGCTCGAGGAAATAGCGCATGAAGGCCGAACCGCCTTTCTCAACGCCGGCGGTCGGGAGTTTCACTACATTCCCTGCCTCAACGAGCGGCCCGCGTGGATTGCCGCTCTCGCGGATTTGGCCGTACGCAACCTTCAGGGCTGGCTCGATGCGCCGCCGGATGTCGCGGTTCGCGAGGCGACTCAGGCGCGGGCGCGCGCGCTCGGCGCCCTGCGCTAGACTCCGTTACCGATAACGCGGCGCGGGACCTCTCACGGTCCGGCTCGACTGCGATTCCCTTCGCCCGGCGGCACCGCCCGCGGATGGCTTTTTTGTTCATTCTCGGGTTGAAAGGGATGCTCCTTGCCCCCACCCTCTTTCCGGTGTGGCATAGGAGCATGCATGAGCAATAATCCCGACCATAGCACTCAAGTTTCCGCGCAGCCCGAGCCTACGCTGCCGACCGCCGCGGAGGAAGGCGGGGCCCCGCGGACCGACGTCGAGTCGCCCGAACCCGCATCCGATCTGGGCGCGCTGCTCAAGAAAGCCGAAGAAGAGGCGGCCGAGCTTCGCGACGCGTGGCTGCGGGCCAAGGCCGAGACAGAGAATGCGCGCCGCCTGGCCCAAAACGACATCGCCAAGGCGCACAAGTACGCTGTCGAGCGTTTTGCGCAGGACTTGCTGGCGGTCAAGGATGCGCTCGAGCTGACGCTCGCGACGCCCACAGCGACCACCGAGGCATTGAAAGACGGCGTCGACCTGACCCTGAAAAATCTTGCCGCGGCATTCGACAAGGCGAAGATTGAGGAAATCAACCCCCTGCACGAAAAATACGATCCGCACCGGCATCAGGCGATGACGATGATCGATACGGATCAGCATCCGTCCGGGACGGTGGTGCAGGTTTTCCAGAAAGGTTACCTCCTCAACGACAGGGTGCTTCGTCCGGCGCTTGTCGCAGTGTCGAGAGCCAAGGAGGCAGGCAAAGCCGATCGCGCTTGAATCGACATGCCCGCCCCCCC
>VBCZ01000457.1 GCA_005889025.1 Betaproteobacteria bacterium | reverse complement strand
CAAGTCGGTTAAAGGCAGGTATCACAGGGCCGGATTTATCCAGCCGCGATGTTTGAAGGCCAGCCCGTGCGGATAAATCGGCACCTATGGCTCCCGCCGGATCAACGCAAAGCTCGCCACGATCATCGCCACAAAGAAAACCAGCGTCCATCCTGCGATCGACAGATGCAGGAACTCCCACCCTTTTTCGGCACATTCGCCGCTTCCCTCGAGCACTTTTCTGAACACGTCGGTGAACGGCAGGGTGTCGAGCATGTAGCTCAAGCCCATGCCGCAAGCCGGAACCTGGTCCTTGGGCAGCGATTGAAGCCAGACCTGCCGCGCGGCCAGCGCGATCCCCGCGCCACCGATGATCAATTGCAGCAACGCATACGCGGTCGCGCCCGGGCGTCCCGGGTTATGGATCGCGCCGATGACGAACACCAGCCCCATGCCGATGATGCAAATCCGCTGGAACACGCATAGCGGGCATGGCTCGAGACCTCCGACGTATTGCAGATAGAGCGCATAGCCGATGAGACCGGCACACACCGCGAAGCCGACGACGTATCCGAGCCTTCGCGGCGGCAGGAGGATGAGGGCCATCGAGGTGACCCCGACGGCCATCAACACGATGCGATAGACCGTAAGCGCCGGGCTAGGGCCCGCGGCTTGCAACAAATATTCCTGACCGATGAGGGCGAGGCAAAGAAATACGCCGACCCACGGCCACGCGACGGCGGGATAGCGGGCATCGCTCATGCGGTTTTTTCCAGCGCCTGATCGATGTCCCAAAGAATATCATCGAGCGTTTCGAGTCCCACCGACAACCGGACCATCTCCGGCATGACGCCGGCCGCGCGCTGTTCGTCGTCGTCGAGCTGACGATGCGTCGTCGACGCAGGATGGATCACGAGTGTCTTGGCGTCCCCAACGTTGGCCAGGTGAGAAAGAAATTCAACCGACTCGATAAAGCGAACGCCTGCCGGGGCGCCGCCCTTCACGCCGAACGTCAGGATCCCGCCCGCGCCACGAGGAAGGTAGCTCCGCGCCAGCGACTCATAACGGTTGCCCGGAAGCAAGGGATAGTTGACCCATTCGACGCGCGGATGCGCCGCCAGGTGCTGCGCAATCGCAAGCGCGGATTCGCAATGGCGTGGCATGCGCAAGTGCAGCGTCTCGACGCCCTGCAGCAGCAGGAAAGCGCTGAACGGCGATAGGGTCGGGCCCAGCGTGCGCATCGTCTCCATCCGCGCCTTCATCGTGAAGCCGAAATCGCCGAACGTTTCGTAGAACAATCGAACTTGCCGGACTCGACGACGACCCCGCCCATGGTCGTGCCGTGACCACCGAGGTACTTGGTGACCGAGTGGATCACGATGTCGGCGCCGTGCTCCAACGGGCGGCATAGATAAGGCGAGGCGAGGGTGTTGTCGATCACCAGCGGCACGCCGGCGCCGCGCGCGATCGAGGCGACCGCAGCGATGTCGAGCACGTTGAGCTGCGGGTTGCCGATGGTTTCCGCGTACAGGACCTTGGTGTTGGGACGCAGGGCGCGGCGAAATTCCTCGGGGTCGTCCGGATGCACAAACGTCGTGTCGATGCCGAATTGCGCGAACGTGACCGCAAATTGGGAGAACGTCCCCCCGTAGAGCGTGCGCGACGCGACGATGTGATCGCCGTGCTGAGCCAGCGTAAGGAGCGCCGTCATCTGCGCCGCCATGCCGGTCGCGGTGGCAAGCGCGGCGCGTCCTCCTTCGAGCGCGGCGATTCTTTCTTCGAGCGCAGCCACGGTCGGATTCGAAATCCGCGAATAGACGTTGCCGAAGGTTTGCAGATTGAACAGGCTCGCCGCGTGATCGGCGCTGTCGAACACGAACGACGTCGTCTGATAAATCGGCAGCGCGCGTGCCCCCGTGCTTGCGTCGGGTATATGCCCGGCATGCAGGCACAAGGTGTCGAATCCGTATTTCCGGTCAGGCATGGCAGTCGATAGTCGCGAAGCGGCAGCTTTTGTGCCCTAGGAATGCGCGAGCGCGCATGGTCAAACGGGGCGCCGCGCGGACACGATGCCGGTATTCACACCCGCCCAATTGAGGCCGCCGAGTATGCGTGCGTGCTCGATCTTGACGCAGCGGTTTGCGACAACCGCAAGCCCGGCGTCGGTGGCGATCTTTTCCGCTTCGTCGCTGACGATCCCAAGCTGCATCCATAACACTTTCGCATGGATCTCCACCGCTTCACGCGCGATGGCCGGCATCTCGGCGGGCTTGCGAAAGCAGTCGACAATATCTATGGGGCCCTGAATATCGGTCAGCCTGGTGTAGCACTTCTCTCCCAGCACTTCGCCGTAGTTGGGATTGACCGGGATGATCCGATAACCGTGGTCCTGCATGTATTTGGCGGCGAAATAGCTCGGCCGATACCACTGCGCGGACAGGCCGACGACGGCAATGATCCGCGATTGCGCCAGAATGCGGCGAATTCCCGCGACATCGTCGACTCGAGCCATGGTCAGGACGGCACGGGGCCTGGAGGCAACAATCCGGCGATGCAGACGAGCGTGGGGCAAGACCTGGCGATCATCGGTGGCATTCCGGACTCGCGGTTAGTGTAATGCAAAGCGCTCTCTGTGGCCTGCGGACGCCGCCCGATCCTGGCTGCCTGTAAGGAAATCGGCGCCAAAACGACTTAAGATACGGATCCGGAATTCCTGATTCGACCCGCGGTCCAACCCATGTCGATCCACGAGGCGAAAAACATGAAACGACGTAGGATTTTGCAGGCGCTGGCCTCTTTGCCGCTGTTTGCGCTGGGGCTGCGGATCGCCGCTGCTGCGGCGGCAACGACCAACAACTCGCTGGCGTCGATCCAGCAGAACTGGAAGACGCTCCTGGCCAAGGACGCCAACGTCGCCGAATCGACGGCGCCGATCCAGAAAACCGAAGCCGAGTGGAAACAGATACTCGCGAATGAGCAGTTTTTCGTGCTACGCAAGGAGGCTACCGAGCGTCCGTTCACCAGCCCGTTGAACGCTGAGAAGCGCGCGGGAGTGTTCGTTTGCGCCGGTTGTACACTGCCGCTTTTTTCATCGCAGATGAAGTTCGAAAGCGGCACCGGCTGGCCAAGCTTTTTTACCAGCATTCCGGGCCACCTCGCTACCAAGCAGGATTTTCAGATGATCGTGCCTCGGACCGAATATCACTGCGTCCGCTGCGGCGGCCACCAGGG
>VBCZ01000456.1 GCA_005889025.1 Betaproteobacteria bacterium | reverse complement strand
AACATGAAAGCGGTTTCCGAACATGCGATGGCGCTGATTCTGGCGCTTGCGCGACGCCTTCCTGAAGCTCGCGACAACCAGACCAAGCACCACTGGCGTGGAATGATCGGCGATTTGACACGCCGCGAAGATGAGCTTGGTGGCAAGACGCTCGTCATCCTGGGTCTGGGCAATATCGGCGGGCGGCTAGCGCGTTTGGCGAAGGCCTTCGACATGCACGTGATCGGCGTGCGGCGCGATCCGGCCGCCGGCAAGGATGCGGCCGACAGCGTCCACGCCATTGCCGATCTGAATTCGCTATTGCCGCAAGCCGACATCGTCGCGCTGACTTGCCCGCTGACGAAGGAGACTGAAAACCTGATCGATGCAGACGCGTTGGGCCGGATGAAGAAATCCGCCTTCCTGATCAACACCGCACGCGGCAAGATAGTCAACGAGGCGGCCCTGATCGCGACGATGCGAGCCGGTGGCATTGCCGGCGCCGCCATCGATGTTGCGGCAGAGGATCCATTGCCGGCTGAGTCGCCTCTGTGGGACCTGCCCAATACCTTCATCACCCCGCACAGCGCGGGCGAGACGCGGCGGTATGAGGACAATGTGCTGGATATCCTCGAAGAAAACCTCCAGCGCCTGTGGCTGGGCGAAGCCAAGCTGCGCAATCAGATTGTCTGAGACGGAATTTGTAGCCGCGCGTCCGCACGTAGGATGGCACGGAAGCGTGCGAGCGCCGCAGTCGTCAGCGCCGGGAGCGGCGGTGCGCCATCCAGTTGGATGTGACCGTCGATCTGGCAGGGCGCCGCGGGGCCGGACGAATGATGCTCTGCTCGACGCTGATGGCGTACGGCCCCGACGCGCACGCAGTGGCCGAGCACGTTGAAACCGAATACCCGCAGCCGATCTCAGTCTATGGCGCGTCGAAGCTCGCCGTGGAGGCACTCATGCACGCCTTCGCTGCACAATACGGCGTGGATGGCGTCGCGTTGCGGTTTACCCACGTGTATGGCCCCGGCCGCACGACCGAGTGCTTCGTTGGCGAGATGTTGACTGCGGCGGCGGAAGGCCGCGCCTGTCATATTCCATAGGCGAGCCAATCGCTAGGGCAGTGCGTGCACGTGGATGATGTGTGCGCCTCGATTGACCTTGCGCTGCATGCGCTGACATTTCGCTCGCGCGTGTTCAATATTTCGGTGGACGAAATGCACACGCTTGCTCAATGCGCCGACGTTGTGCGACGCGTCACCGGCGAGCTCGATGTCACGTTCGACGAGACTCTCGATTTGCCCAATTACCGAATCGGCAAGCTGTCGATCCGCCGCGCGCGCGACGAGCTTGGCTATGCGCCGCGCCTGCCGTTGCAGGCAGGTGTGCGCGAGTACTGGTTGTCGACCTTCCATGCCGGAAGCTGATACCGCAGACGTGAATACCACAACGGCGGGGGCAACGGCGTGTCGGAATCGCTTACACCCGCAATGGGCGTTCAGCCGTGCATGCGGGCAAGTCGCTGATTTGGGACTGGCGATTCACCACTGGCACGCTTGTTGCGAGCCTCTATTCGCCGCAGTTTGAGTGCGCAGGGCTGCAAAACAAGCGCGCTATGCTGCATCCGGCGATTACCGAGGGAGCAATCATGTCATTCTTCAAATCGGCAACGGTGCTTGTTGGTCTGATTTGGGCCGCCAGTTTCGCAGCACCAGTGGCAGCGCAGGCGACAACGTCGGACACCGTGAGCTTCTTTCTTAATGGGGTACCCTTCGCCAGCTTTCCCCTCTCGGAAGGGCAGGAACCCACCACCCTTACATTATTGTCTATCATGAGTGTGGCGCCGACCGGCGATGCGACTCGATACGGTAGTTACACGATATTGACCGAGCCCGATGGAACCATCAGCGATGTCTTCGGAGTTGTTCCCGCGAGTGTTCAGGGCAGTTTTAATTTTGCCTTTTTCTCAGACTCGGAAATTGGAACAAGCAGTGTGCCGGCGGCGTTCGTCAACCCTGCCGGGGGAATACCTATCTTGCTCGCGGAGGGGAATGGCGGTCCGTTCGACGCCACATCCTATCTGAGCCCGACATTGCAGCGTCTCGGAATGACAGCCACTGTGCAAAGTGACGCCGAAGCCACTGTGCCCGAGCCGGGAACGCTGGCACTGCTCGCCATGGGCCTGGTCGCTGTCGTTAGCGTTCGCCGCAAGCGAGCGGTAAAGGCCTGACGTTCAACACCGGTCCGGTTGCAGACGGCCGCAACACGGATTCCAGCTTCAGCCCGGCCATCGCGCCGGGTTTTTGCATTGCGCGTTCATGTGATCCGCTGGCGGCCAGGCCTTGATCACGTTCGCGAGTTTGGCGCCACGTCAGCAAATGTGCTCGCTGTGAGCGTGTGCCGCTCTAGCGCCGCTGGTGCGATAGCAGTCGCAATCATCTCTAATGCAGCATTTCCCGCTTCCGTGCCAGACCTGAGCATCTCCCGTTTTGAGGACCTGTTGCGTGCGGCTCGGCAACAGCCGCAACCGCAACGCCTGTTGTTCGTCTTTATGGGGGCAGAGTTGCCCGAAGACAGCACACCCGAACCGCGACAGCGTCTTGCCGCGGGCGCCGGTGGCGCGCTCTTGCCCCCGATGTGCGTAGACAAGGCAATGGCAGAGGTGCGTGGATGTCGTAAGCATTTGATAATTCAATGAAATTATATACAAAATAGACGGGCTGTCAATCCCGCAGGTCCCAGGTTCGAACTCTGGTCGGAGAGCCAAAACAATCAATCGTCCAGCACTGTCATCAGGCTGGTGGCTGGTAACGATCGTGGCTCCGGTGCCCGTTGCGTGCCCGTTAGATGCAGCCTAGCGGGTGCGTGCGCCCGCGAGTCACAAATTGCGGCCGGCTCACTCGTCTATCGATTCAGTTTGCCGGCCCCCATCCACGAGCTGTTCTCGGCGAATACGACGCGACCTCACTGCAGTCGACGCGAGAGTTGCCGATTCAGCTGTTACTGATACCGGTCGCCGTGAAAGAAATACAACGCCCCGCGGTGTTGCTTCGACTGCCAGGCTCGATCCGGGGCGATCAGGTCTAGCGAAATCAAGCTAGTAACACGCTGGTACGCCCTTTGCATCGATAGGCGTCGGCGCTTATTAAGCCGGCACTTCGATGTCGTGACTCCTCCACGCGTTCAGCTCCTTTGCCTGAGGGCGGTGTTGTTGCTCGGGCTCGCCGCTTCGATCGGCGTTTGCGCCGCCAATCGCGACGGCGACTGGCCGATGCCGGCACGGGACTTTGCCAATACTCGATACGCGCCGCTGGCCGACATCAACACGGCCAACGTCGGCACGCTCCGGCTTGCGTTCACGTTCCCAACTGGCGTGTCGCGCGGTCACGAGGCTGCTCCCATCGTCGTGGGCGACGCGATGTATATCGTCACGCCGTATCCCAACATCGTCTATGCGCTCGAGCTGTCGCGACCGGGTCTGCCTGTGCGCTGGAAGTTCGAACCGAAACCCGAACCGTTCGCACAAGGTGTTGCGTGCTGCGACGTCGTGAATCTCGGGCTCGCCGTCGCCGACGGCAGAGTTATTGTCAACACCCTCGACAATCAGACTATCGCGCTCAACGCGTCCGACGGCAAAGAGCTCTGGCGTTTTCGATCGGCTGATCCGCGGTCCGGCGAAACCCGGACGATGGCGCCCTTGGTCGTCAAGGGTCGGGTGCTGATTGGCAACGATGGCAGCGCGTTCGGAGTTCGCGGGTGGCTGATTGCGCTCGATCTAACGAGCGGCAAGGAGATGTGGCGCGCCTACAGTACCGGGCCCGATCGCGAGGTGCTGATCGGATCGGATTACAAGCCGTTCTACGCGAAGGACCGCGGCATTGATCTCGGTGTTTCCACTTGGCCGCTCGGCGCCTGGAAGATCGGCGGCGGCACGGTTTCGGGATGGCTCTCGTTCGATCCCGATCTCGGTCTGGTGTACTACGGGACCGCGAATCCCGCACCCTGGAATGCCGAGCAGCGGCCGGGCGACAACAAGTTTACCTCTGGCGTCTTTGCGCGGGACATCGTCACGGGGCACGCCCGCTGGTTCTATCAAGTCAGCGCGCACGACCAGTTCCACTATGAAGCCAGCAACGAACACGTCCTGGTCGATCTCGAGCTGCCCGGCGGCACGCGCAAGACGCTGCTTCACCCGGATCGCAACGGGTACCTCTATGTCTTCGATCGGCTCACGGGGGAAGTGCTCTCGGCCACGCCTTTTGTGCGCATCACGACGTCGGCCGGGGTCGATCTGCGCACCGGCGAACTGCGCTACGCGCCGGAGAAACTGCCGCGCGCGAACATCGTGGTGCGCGGCATCTGCCCTTCATCGGCCGGCGGCAAGAACTGGCAGCCCTCGGCGTGGTCGCCCGGAACGCGCCTGCTCTACATCCCGCACCAGAACCTTTGCCAGGATGAAGAAGTTATGGCGACGAGCTTCATTGCGGGTACGCCCTACATGGGCGCCATCATCAAAATGAAGCCCGGTCCCGGCCCCGGTCGTGGTCTCGTCACGGCGTGGGACCCGGTCGCCAAGCGTGCAGCGTGGACGGTCAACGAAGATTTCCCGGTGTGGAGTGGCGCGCTTGCAACCGCAGGCGATCTCGTCTTCTACGGCACGATGGACGGCTGGTTCAAGGCGGTCGATGCGAAAAGCGGCAAGCTGCTCTGGCAGTTTAAGACCCAATCCGGAATCGTCGGTCAGCCGATCGCGTATCGAGGACCGGACGGCAAGGAGTACATCGCCGTGCTGTCGGGCGTGGGTG
>VBCZ01000454.1 GCA_005889025.1 Betaproteobacteria bacterium | reverse complement strand
CAGCTGAAGCATCTTCCCCACGTGGTCGGACTGCGCCACCGTGATTCCCGTGATGTTGCCGCCCGGCCGTGCGAAACTCCCCACCAATCCTTCCTCGACCGGATAGCTGGGGCCGATGAACACGATCGGGATCGACCGGGTCGCTTCCTTCATGGCCTTGGTCGCCTCGGAACCACCGACGACGATGACGTCGGGATTGAGTCGCACCATTTCCGCAGCTGCGTCGCGCAGCCGTTCGGTCTTCCCTTCCCACCATCACCATTCGATGACGACAGTGCGACCCTCCGCATAGCCCAGCTCCCGCAACCCCTGGCGCAAGACTTCCGTACCAGTGCCCGTGTTCCCCGGAAGAAGGACACCGATTCGCGGCAAGCGGGCCGCGTGCTGCGCTTCGGCGGCGAATGACACCGCCAGGAGGCCACCAGCAAGGCGACCGATGAACGTGCGCCGATCCATCAGTGGATCATCTCGTTGACCAATGACACCAACAATACTACGCCTCGCCAAGTTTGAATGACTGTATGACCGCTTGTGGCCGGTAGTGTGAATTCGCACCCGGTGCCCGTTAGCTGCCGTTCGCATCAGAAGCCTCGCAACTCCTAGGACAGCTTTCGGCGACCCTGGGAATCGAGGCTCGCGGCCAGTAACGGTTACTCAGACCCTTCCTCCGTCAAAATCTCGCTAACCTACTGTCCGTGGCAAGCCTTCATAATGGGCGCTTACCAACGGAGGTTAATGAACAATCGCCGCAAACTTCTTGTTGCCCTTGGCGCGGGCGCGCTGGCGATCCCGTTTTGCGCGTTTGCGCAGTTGCGCGACCGGCCGGCGCACATCGCGACGCTTAGCGGCGCGGATCAGGACAGCAGCGCGCCCCTATGGGCGATGTTCCGCAAGCGGCTGCATGAGTTGGGCTACGTCGAAGGCACGAGCTATGTCATCGAGTCACGCTGGGCTAAAGGCGATACGGAGCGGCTGCCGTCACTCGCAGCCGAGCTTGCGGCGTTAAAGCCGGGCGTGATCGTCGCCGACGGCACGCCCTCGGCGCTCGCCGCGAAGCAGGCAACCGTCAGCATACCGATTGTCGCCATCCGGATCGCAGACCCAGTGAAGGCGGGGCTGGCCGCAAGTCTTGCTCGACCTGGGGGAAACCTCACCGGGACCACAATCGTCACAACAAATATCGCCGGCAAGTGGCTCGAACTGCTGCGCGAGGTCGCGCCCGGCGTGAGATCACTTGCGTTCCTGAACGATACGTCCAATGCGGGGGCGATGCTTACGTTTCGCGAACTGCAGGAGCAAGCGAGGCCGCTCGGTGTAAAAGTACAGGCGCTCGACGGCCGCAATCGGAGCAACGTCGAGCAGGCTTTCAGCACGATCGCGCGCGAGCGGATGGATGGGTTCGTTGTCGGCACCAACGCGGTCGTTTTTGCGCAACGCCACCAGATTATCGAGGCCGCGGCGCGCCCGCGCGTCCCTGCCATCTATGCGCGTCGGGAATACGTGGACGCGGGCGGGTTGATGTCCTACGGGACCGACCTCAGCGCGCATTATTCGCACGCGGCGGATTACGGGTACCGCATTCTGCAGGGCGCAAAGCCAGGAGATTTGCCGATCGAGCAGCCGACGAAATTCGAGCTGGTGATCAACCTCAAGACGGCGAGGACACTCGGCCTCACGATTCCGCAGTCGCTGCTCGTGCGTGCGGACGAAGTGATCCAGTAGCGAGCCGGGGCTCGCTCCCTCTATCGATGTGCTGGCAAAGATGCATGCTGCCCCGCCTCGCGATCCAACCAGCTTCGACCTGCAGCTTGGCCGACTATCGGTAGCTCCCCGTGACATTTTGTTGCTTGCCATAAGCGCAGGGTGGGTGGTCATTGGCCTTATCGGCCACGACCCGTGGAAGCCCGACGAAGCGTACACGCTCGGCATCGTGCTCGACTTCCTGGAGCACGGCGATTGGGTCGTACCATCGCTGGCAGGCGATCCGTTTGTCGAGAAGCCGCCGTTGTTTATCCTGGCCGCGGCGGGCTTCGCCCACCTCTTCGGGCACGCGCTCCCTCTGCACGACGCGGCTCGGCTCGCCACGGGCCTTTTTGTCGGCATCGCGCTGCTTTTTCTGGCGTTGACGGGACGTGAGCTTTGCGGTCGCGGTTGCGGCACGATGGCGGTATTGGTGATGATCGGTTGCATAGGCCCCACCGCGCGCCTGCACCAGTTGATCACCGATGTCGCGCTGCTTGCGGGCGTCGCGATCGGAATGTACGGGCTCGCGCTCGCTCGGCGCTCATCTCTGGCTGGAGGCATAGCACTTGGGATCGGGTTGGCCGCCGCGTTCCTCGCCAAAGGTCTGCTCGGTCCCGGGTGGCTCGTTCTAACCGCGCTGACGCTGCCGGTGATGCCGGCATGGCGTACGCGCGGATATTTCGTCGCGCTCGGATTCGCTGCCGTGGTTGCCGTCGGGCCGGTGA
>VBCZ01000095.1:11268-15544 GCA_005889025.1 Betaproteobacteria bacterium | reverse complement strand
CTTCCGGCGACGTATACGGATGAGAAAGCCGCTCCCCTGTTGTGTGCGGGCCTCATCGGGTACAGGGCGTTGCGATTTACCGGCGCCGCGCGCCGCATAGGGATCTATGGGTTCGGCACGGCGGCACACATCATCGCCCAGGTCGCGCGCTACCAGGGTCGTGACATCTACGCGTTTACACGCCAAGGCGACGAAAAAGCGCAACAGTTCGCCATGACGCTCGGAGCTGTCTGGACGGGATCCAGCGACGAGCGACCACCTTGCCTTCTCGACGCGGCCATTCTGTTCGCTCCTGTCGGCAGCCTCATTCCAAGGGCATTACAAGCGGTCGGCAAGGGCGGGACCGTCGTCTGCGCCGGAATCCACATGAGCGACATCCCCACCTTTGCTTATTCGCTGCTATGGGGCGAGCGCCGCATCGTTTCGGTAGCCAATCTGACGCGCGCCGATGGCGATGAGTTTCTGACGCTTGCGCCAAGCGTGCCTGTACGCACGACGGTGGCGGCGTATCCGCTGAAGGACGCGAATACTGCGCTGGATGCGTTGCGCTCGGGGGCCTTGAGCGGTGCTGCGGTCCTGACCACGCGATGACGGCTATCCGCCGGCCGGTTAATTCGACAGACGGCCATGCTCACCAAGCGGCGGTGACGATCCGACGCAGTGCGCCATTATGGGTTTCGGCGCGAACACTATTTCTTCCGGACTCTCGCGTATATTCTTAATCGTCGGGCTATTGATGTGTATCAAGCCCGATAACCGGGAAGTGTGCTTAGTTAGCATCCATAGTCGTTTAGGGCCTGCGCGTCGAAAGATGCGCATCATGCGTATGCCGACGCAATCGATAATCGTCGTCTTTCTTGCGCTCGTCGTGGCCTTCTCGCACGGGGAGACGAGGGCGCAACGCGATGAGCGCAGTGGCAAACAGGTCGTGGAATCGGTGTGCTTTTCCTGCCACGGCTCAGGCGCGAACGGCGCGCCGAAAATCGGTGACAGGAAAGCCTGGAACAAGCGCGCGTCGCAGGGTCTCCCGCGCCTCACCCAAAATGCGCTCAAGGGCATCCGGCAGATGCCGCCGCACGGCGGCAATCCAAACCTCACCGATCTCGAAATCGAGCGCGCGATTGCCTATATGGTCAACCAATCGGGCGGTCACTGGATCGAGCCCATCGATACGGCGAGCTCGGTTCGCGAGCGCAGCGGCGAGCAGGTCGTGCGCACCCAGTGCATCAAGTGTCACGAAGCCGGTGTCGGCGGTGCGCCGCGGATCGGAGATCGGGCCGCCTGGATACCGCGACTCAATCAGGGAGTCGATGGCCTAGTTCGCTCGGCGATCAACGGCCATGGCGGCATGCCGCCTCGGGGCGGAATGGCCAACCTCACCGATTCGGAATTGCGGAGCGCGATCGTCTATATGTTCAACCCCGTTACCGCTCCAACAGCGGCGAGCGCTGTCCCCGGCGCTGCGACCGGCCAGGACTTTGCGGTGGTCGACGGTACGACCGTTTACTTCGGGGTCGTTCCCGCCGACGTGATCCGCGATCATCCCAAGGAGTATCCCCAACGTGTGTACGGTGCTGCACCGTCAGGACCGGCACAGTATTACGTGACGGTCGCCGTCTTTGGCGGTCCTAACGGCAAACGAATCGACGACGCCGTGGTGAAGGCACGCGTTTCGACCACGACGGGGGCGGGTCCCGAGAAGACATTGGCACCCATAACCATCGCAAATTCACGAAGCTATGGAAATTATTTCACCATGGGTGGCGCGGGTCCTTACAAGGTCACCGTGCACGTCAGCCGACCCGGCGCGCCGAAGGTCATTCAAGCGCAGTTTGAATACACGCATCAATGACAAATCGAGGTCGTCGGGCCCGATCAACAAGTTTTTGATCTGCGCACGATCCGCGCGGTGTAATGCTTCGTGTTCGACCGCGCAATTGTTGTTCGTGAAGGATTAGATCTAACTGCGTCACTTCCCAGCGCGGCTGCAAGCAGAGGACCTGCTGGGCAAGGGGGCGGTGGGTACCTGGCGGCCGCAAAGGGCGCCCGAGGCGATCGCGGATCTGCGTGCGTCCGACGGGCACCCAAGGCGTGGCGATCCACGGCAAAGTTGCCCAATAGCGCTTGACGGCTTGCGCGCTGGCAGGCGCCTGCGCTACTACCGGTGAGTTCACGAACAAGCTCTGACACCGCGTCGGAGATCGACGATGAGCGTCAAATCTCGAGCACCTTTTCCGACCGCAATCCGTCGCAGTCATCGGCGCGTCCGACACTCCTCGCAGCGTCGGCGCTACTGTGCTGCGCAATGTCGTCGAAGGACGCGGCGCCGTGCTCTTGCGGTTTGACTTGACCTCCACGCTGCCTCCGTCTTGACGCTACGTCAGGGTCGCCCATGTACTCGGCTGGGGGACTGGAGGATTTGCGACCATATGGAGCCCGGTCCGTCAATAGGTGGTCGTCATATAATGAGCTCTGCCGCATTCCAGGCACGAAATCTTCCATCGCTTCATTGATGCATTCTCGCGATTCCGTAAGTTCCGGCCGGAGCCGTCCGGTCCCGGATCGTTACGCCGGAGTCGGCCAGCCGCGCGGCCGTGCGCTGGTCATTCTCGGCCCCATCGTCGCGCTTATCGCCGCAGCCGCCGCGCTCGGCGTGGCGGCTATCGGCCAGGACGGGTATCGCGCCGAAACGCTTATCGCAGCGACCATCGTCGCTTTCGTCGCGCTCTTCCTGGCCGTCATCCTGCTCTACCGGCAGGTGAGGCGGCGTCAGGCCACCGGCCGCGCTCTGCAAAACATCGAGGCTCGCGTCACCGATATCGTCGAGTCGGCAATGGATCCGGTCATCGCGGTGGATCAAGATCAGCGCGTGGTCTTGTTCAACGCCGCGGCCGAGAAGGCGTTCCTGTGGCCGCGCGCCGCCGTGCTCGGCGAGCCGCTCGACAAGCTCATGCCCGAGCGGTTTCGCGAAGGACATCGCGCTCATATCGCGCGCTTTGGCGAGGCCGGGATGACGTCGCGCCGCATGGGCAGCCAGATGGTTTTGATGGCCTTGCGTGCCGATGGCGTGGAGTTTCCCATCGAAGCGTCGATCTCCCAGCACACGGAAGACGGCAACAAGCTATTCACGGTGATTCTGCGCGACATCACCGAGCGCGTCCGCGCGGAATCGCTGCTCGCGCGCAACGAAGCCCGTTTGCGCGGCATCCTCGACTCGGCGATGGATGCGATCATCACCATCGACGAGACCCAGCACATCGTATTGTTCAATGCCGCGGCGGAAGCGATGTTTGGCTGTCCCCGGGAAGAAGCCATCGGCGCGCCTCTCGCCTGGTTCATCCCGGAGCGCTTCCGGGCTGCCCACGCAAGCCACGTTCGCGGCTTCGGGGAAACCGGTACGGCGTCGCGGCGCATGGGTACTTTGCGCATCGTGATCGGGCTGCGACGCAGCGGCGAGGAGTTTCCGATCGACGCGTCGATTTCGCAAGTCACCGATCGCGGCAGCAAATTCTTTACTGTGATACTGCGAGACGTCACGGCGCGCGTGCGTGCCGAAGAGGCGTTAAGCCGCTCTAGGGAGGAACTGCGGGAACTCGGCGCCACCGCACATCAAGCACGCGAGCAGGAGAACAGTCGCATCGCTCGCGAGCTGCACGACGAGCTGGCGCAGTCGCTCACTGCGCTGCAGATGGACGTCGCCTGGTGCAAGGAAAGATTACCGGATGAGCAGAAAGCGCTTGCGAAAAAACTGGAACGGATGGAAACGCTGCTCGACACCACGGTCACGGCGACGCGGCGCATGGCCGCCGACCTGCGGCCGCTCATGCTCGACGATTTGGGCCTGCTGCCGGCCGTCGAATGGCTGGTAGATAATTTCACGGAGCGCACGGGCGTACCATGCGAGCTGGCCGTCAGCACCTCTGACTTGAAACTGCATAATGCGCATGCGACTGCGGTCTTTCGCATTATCCAGGAATCGCTGGCCAACATCGCCAAGCATGCTCGTGCATCGCGCGCGGAGGTTGCGATCGAGGACAACGGGTCGGAAGTGACGATCAGTGTGCGCGACGACGGCCTCGGGTTCTCTCCACACGACCCGCGCAAGCCGAATTCGTTCGGTCTCGCGGGCCTGCGCGAGCGCGCTTACCTGCTCGGAGGTGAAGCGGCCATCATCAGTGCTCCGGGCCGGGGAACTAACATCGAAGTGCGGCTTCCCGTGGCGCCCATGCCGTTTTCGCAATGATCCGCGTCGTCATCGCCGACGACCACACCATTG
>VBCZ01000095.1:4296-11118 GCA_005889025.1 Betaproteobacteria bacterium | reverse complement strand
CGAGAAGCCCAAGCTGCGCGTTCTCGTGCTCAGCATGCATCAGGAACACCAGTACGCGGTGCGCGCCATCAAGGCCGGCGCCTCGGGCTATTTGACGAAGGACAGCGCGTCGACTCAACTCGTCTCGGCGATACGCAAAGTCGGAGCGGGCGGCGCGTTCATCAGCGCCGAGATTGCCGAGGCGCTCGCGCTGAGCGCGATGCGACAATCCGAAGGGCCGCCGCACACCGCCTTGTCGGACCGCGAATATCAGGTGTTCCGAATGCTCGCCGTTGGCACGAGCGTCTCCGACATCGCGGCGCAGCTCAATCTCTCGGTCAAGACCGTGAGCACGCACAAGGCGCGCCTGCTGGAGAAGCTCGGTGTCGCCAACCAGACCGAGCTGGTCCATTACGCGCTCAAGCACCGCCTCGTCGACGACCCCAACGCATCCGCCTAGCGTCAATCGACCCGTGTAGGTCGATCCCTACCCTTCGAATCGGAATACGCCCACAGCCGTTATCAGCGGCTGCCGGTGGGGCCTGGGCGCGCGCGGGAGCGATACTTGGCGTCATGGCAACCCGCTGCGCAGTCCAGGCCCTGAAGGTGTTCATCGTCGAGGACTCACCCCCGATACGCGACCGCCTGATCGAGTTGATGGACGAGGCGGATGGCGCGGCTGTCGTCGGCGTTGCGGATACGCCCTCCGACGCCATCGCAGGGATCCTGAAGACCCGACCGGATTGTGTGGTGCTCGACTACCAATTGATCGGCGGCACCGGCGTCGATGTGCTGCGTGCCGTGTGCCCGAAGGCGCCGCGCACCGTGTTTGTCGTACTCACAAATCACATGGACGCGCAATACCGCCGCCTGTGCCTCGACGCCGGCGCTCGCTGGTTTTTGGACAAGAGCACGGACTTCAGGAAGATCAAGGAAGTCATCGGCGCGCTCGCCCCGGCGTCCGAATAATGGGCAGCAAAATAATCTGAACGCATTAGAGGAGAAAACATGGAAGCCGTTGCCGCCCTCAAAACCGCACGACCGGTAAGCGTTTTGCCTTTTCGGGCGAGAAGCGTACTGCGAGACGTCAGCCGCCGCGCGCCGGCCTGTTCGACATGCAAGCTGCGCGGGGTTTGCATGTCCGTCGGGCTGGAAGCGGATGCGATGACCGATCTGGAGGAGATCGTCACGCCGGCCGTGCGAGTTGCCAAAGGCGAAACACTCTATCGGTCCGGCGGCAGGTTTACCGGGCTTTACGCCATTCGACTGGGCTCTTTCAAGACCGTCCTGCTTGCGGACGACGGACAAGAGCAGGTTGCCGGCTACCACATGCCCGGCGAGATTCTGGGCGCCGACGGGATAGGGGCCGGTCTGCACGATAGCGAAGCGGTGGCGCTCGAGGATTCCGAAGTTTGCGCGATCTCGTTCGACAGTCTTCAAGAACTTGCTCGAGAGCAGCAGGCGGTCCAACAGAATCTTCATCGCATTCTTTCACGCGAGATCGTGCGCGAACGCAAGATCATGATGATGCTGGGCACCATGAGTGCCGAGCAACGCCTGGCAGCTTTTCTGGTCGATCTGTCCGAGAGGTATCGCGTGCGAGGCTATTCGTCGTCCGAGTTCGTGTTGCGCATGACGCGCGAGGAAATCGGCAGCTATCTCGGGCTCAAGCTGGAAACGGTGAGTCGTCTCTTATCGCGCTTCCAACGCGAGGGCCTGCTTCAGGTACAGGGACGCGTGGTGAAACTCCTCGACCTCACTACGCTGAGGCAGCTCGTCGAACATTGATCCGGACGGCTTACTCGTCTCCAGCCGCCTGCGGGACGCTGGTCTCGAAAGGCGCCGGAAAAGGGCTAGCGGCGGAAGGGAATGACGCGAAGCGCCGGAATGGCCTCCCGGGTGCCCGAAGAGAGTCGGTTCCCTATGGCCGCAAGTACCGTGGCGCCAACGCCGCTCGATTGCGGCATTGACGCCTCAACCGTGTTGTCCCGCCAGCTGGCGCAGTGCGGCGGTGTCGAGCAATTTGATCGCGCGTCCCTGAACCTGGATCAGACCTTCCTGCTGGAAGCGCGAGAAGAGGCGGCTTACCGTTTCCAGCTTAAGCCCGAGATAGCTGCCGATTTCCTCGCGCGTCATGCGCAGGACAAACTCTGTCGCGGAGTATCCGCGGTCGTGATACCGGTGCGAGAGATTGAGCAGGAATACTGCGAGCCGCTCCTCCGCGCGCATGCTACCGAGCAGCAACATGACGTTGTGGTCGCGGATGATCTCGCGCGACAGGACGCGATGCAGGTTTTTCTGCAGCGGTGGAAACCGATGCGAGAGTTCTTCAAGCTGCCCGAACGGGAGCACACAGACTTCGATGTCCTCCAGCGCAATCGATTGGCAACCGTGCCGGTCGTGGCCGATGCCGTCGAGCCCCAGGAGGTCGCCAGGCATGTGGTAGCCGGCGACCTGTTCGCGTCCGTCTTCGGCAAGCACGGTGGTCTTGCACGAGCCGAGACGGATCGCGTACAGGGCGGCGAATGGCTCGCCGGCGCTGTAGATCGGCTCGCCCCGCTTGAACCTCCGACGCTCACTGACGAGCTGGTCGAGCTGATGCATTGCCTCCCGCTCGAGCCCCACGGGGAGGCACAGCTCGCGCATGCTGCAAGTCATGCAGTGTGTCTTGAGGTCGCGGATGGAGATCACTGTCGACATAGCGACAGACGGCACTCCATCCAAATTTCCGATATTGGGCATGAAAGGGTGTGTTGGCGCTCGAAGGCTCGATATACGAATCGGGCCGCGGCAGAGTGTATGCCGAAAGCGTGGCATTGACCAAGGCCGCTTCGCCGACTGCGATGATGGTGGGACGCATCCAGCGTCGGTCCGACCGTAGCGCCGCCGCCCTGCCTCTCGACGGTATGGCCGCCCTGAGAGCGTCCTTGATCTGTCTCAAGCCCTGCCGGCGCGGCCACTGGCAAGATGAGACATGAATTGCCGTTCGTCATCGCCGTCGTTTGACCTCGAGCTCGTGCGCAAGTACGACGGCTTGGGGCCCCGGTACACTTCCTATCCAACGGCCGACCGCTTTACCGAACTCTTCACTGCCGACGATCTGATCGATGCGCTGTCGAGGCGCGATCTGGGCAAGTCCGCGCCGCCGCTATCGCTTTACGTGCATCTGCCGTTTTGCGACACGATTTGTTACTACTGCGCTTGCAACAAGGTGATCACCAAGGACCACGGCCGCTCGGCGAAGTACCTTCGCTATCTCGGAAAGGAAATGGAGCTCATTGCCGGTCGGGTCGAGCCCGGCGCCATCGTCAGGCAACTGCATTGGGGAGGCGGCACACCAACGTTTCTATCGGCCCATGAAATGACACTGCTGATGCGCATGCTTCGCGACAATCTGGATTTCGCGGAGGATGCCGAATGCTCGATCGAGCTCGACCCGCGCAAGGTCGACGCAGAAACAGTCGCGTTGCTGGCGCAAATGGGCTTCAACCGGCTCAGTGTCGGCGTGCAGGATTTCGATCCCGCGGTGCAGGCGGCGGTGAACCGCATCCAGGACGAGGCCGGGACTCGGAATGTGCTGGATGCCGCGCGCGCAAACGGCTTCAGTTCGCTAAATGTCGACCTGATCTACGGGCTCCCCCGCCAGACGGCGAGGGGCTTCGATGCGACACTGGAGAAGGTGATCGCGGCGGCGCCGGACCGCATCGCATTGTACAGCTACGCCCACGTGCCGCACCTGTTCAAACCTCAGCGGCGCATCGACGAGGCCGAGCTCCCATCGCCTGAAACCAAGCTTGCGATCCTCGAGCTTGCGATCGAAAGATTGACCAGCGCGGGCTACGTCTACATCGGCATGGACCATTTCGCCAAGCCGGATGACGAGCTCGCGGTCGCGCAGCGTAAAGGCAAATTGCATCGGAATTTCCAGGGTTATTCGACGCACGCCGATTGCGACCTGTTGGCGTTCGGTATCTCTGCGATCGCCAAGGTTGGCGCAACCTACAGCCAGAACGTGCGTACCCTGGACGATTACTACGCCCGGCTCGACGGCACTGCGCTTCCCTGCTTCCGCGGCTGGCGACTCTCCGCCGACGACCGGTTGCGTCGCGATGTCATTCACGCATTGATGTGCCAATTTACCGTCAGCATCGCAGCGATCGAAGCGACGCACGGGATCGCGTTCGGCCGGTATTTTGCGATCGAGCTCGACGGACTCAAACCCATGATCGATGACGGGCTCGTGGAGACCGCGCCTGACGCGATCACCGTGACATCCCGGGGCCGACTGCTCGTACGCAACGTGGCCATGGTGTTCGACCGTTTCCTGCGCGAGCAGCAAAAGCGCGCCGGTTATTCACGCATCATCTGAAGCGCTCGACGAAAGGCAGACTCATGAAGGCGATCCGCATCATCCGCGACGAGCACCGCTCAATTGCTGCCGTGCTGCACGGCATGCTCTATCTCGTGCGCGAGATCGGCGAGAGCGGCAGAAAGCCGGATTTCAACGTCCTGGGGGCCATGATCTACTACATCGATGCGGTTCCCGAGCGATTCCACCATCCCAAGGAGGATAAATACCTGTTCGCGCTACTTCGGGCGCGATATCCAGCGGCCCGACCGCTGCTTGACCGCTTGGCCGAAGAGCACCGCATAGGCGCCGAAAAAATCCGTACCCTCGAGCAGGCGCTCGCGCGCTATCAGCAGGGAGGCGCATCCGAATTCCCGGCATTCAAGGCGGCAGTGGACGCTTATGCCGAGTTCCATTGGCAGCACATGCGTCGCGAAGAGGACGAAGTGATGCCGCTCGCCGAAGAACATCTCACGGCCGGCGATTGGGAAGCCATCGACGCAGCGTTTGCCGGACACACGGACCCGCTGCTGGGCTCCGAGGCCGGCGTCGAATACGACCGGCTGTTCAGCCGGATCGTTAACCTCGCGCCCCCTCCAATCGGGCTCGGCCCGCCACGCTGACGAGCGTTCCTTGCTGACCGCTCTGCTGTCGGATATCCACGGGAACCTGGAAGCCTTGGATGCCTGCCTGGAACACGCTTGCGAACACGGTGCCAAGCGGTTCGCGTTCCTCGGTGATTTCGTCGGCTACGGCGCCGACGCGCGCGCAGTCGTCGACACGGTCGCTCGCTACGCCGCGGAAGGCGCAGTGGTTCTCAAGGGCAATCACGACGAAGCGATCGAGCAGGCCGGCGGATATTTCAACGAGGCATCTCGCGCGTCGCTGGAATGGGCACGCGAGACACTTACCGGCGACCAGAAAGCGTTTCTTGCCGCATTGCCGCTGATCATTCGCGAGGGCGAGGTTTGTTACGTTCATGCGTCGGCTGGGGCGCCACGCCGCTGGGACTATATCGACAGTCCCGCCGCCGCCAAGCGCTGCGCCGACGCAGCCGGGACGTCGTATGCGTTCTGCGGTCACCGGCAATTCCGGTGCGCAGCCATCGCCGCTGGGTTGCGATCGTCGGCTCGGTGGGGCAGCCGCGGGATCGCAATCCCGCGGCGGCGTACACGCTGTTCGACCTGGACGGCGAACAGATCACATTTTTCCGCGTCCCTTACAATGCGACGGCTGCGGCCGACAAGATCCGCCGCTGCGGTTTGCCGGGCTCGCTGGCGTATCGCGTGGAAATGGGTATCTGATGGGACCCGCCACGCCCCGTCATGCGTCAACGATGCGCGAACAATTGCGTAGCGGCGGCATCATCGGCGGCTATCACCTCGGGCAATGCATCCACCAGGGCGGGACGGGATCGATCTACCGGGCCTCTGCGCCGGCTGACAACGATCCGGGCTTTCCGATCGTGCTGAAGGCTCCCTATCTCGGGCACGGTGAGTCGGCAATCGGCATCATCGGGCTCGAGATGGAGCAAACAATCCTGGCGCGGCTCGACGGCGCCCACGTGCCGCGCTTCGTCGCCGCCGGCGATGTCAGAGCCTCGCCGTACATCGTGATGGAACGGATCGACGGTGAGAGTCTCGCGAAGACAATGACACATGCGCCGCTGGCGCCGGAAGAAATCGCTCGGATCGGCGCGGCGCTCGCCGACGCCATCCATAGCATTCATCGTCAGGACGTCATTCACCTGGACATCAAGCCGGAGAACTTCCTCTTGCGTCCAATGGGCGAAGCGGTGCTCCTCGATTTCGGCTTTGCACGACACGCGCGCTATCCCGATTTGCTTGCAGAAGAAAAGGAATTCGCAGCCGGATCGGCTGCCTACGTCTCGCCGGAACAGCTGCAGCATGACCGCAGCGATCCGCGCAGCGATCTCTTCGCGCTCGGTGTCGTGCCCTATGAGCTTGTCACCGGCGTGCAGCCCTTCGGTCAACCCGAGACCTTCGCGGGCATGCGCGACCGCATTTGGCGACGGCCGGCGCCGCCGCGCGCGCTCAATCCGGACGTGCCGCCCTGGCTGCAGGAGATCGTGCTGCGCTGCCTCGAACCCGCGGCGGACGCACGTTATCAATCGGCAGCGCACATCGCGTTCGATCTGCGCCATCCCGAACAGGTTGCGCTGAGCGGGCGAGCGACTGAGACACAGCCGTTGGGCGTTGTGGCGCAAGCCGGGAGGTGGTGGCGCCAGCGACGTCGCGACGTGGCGCTTGTGCCGTCCGCGCGATCCGGCGGTAGGCGTGTCCCGGTGATCATGGTCGCGGTCGATAGCGAGCATCCCGACGACGAGCGCCATCCGGCGCTACAGGCGGCGACGCGGCAGCTGTTGTCGCTCTATCCCGAGTTACGCTTGATGTGCATCTCGGTCGTGAAAGCGGCGCCGCTGGGCGAAGGCCCCGACGCGCTGGATACCAGGACCGGTCGGCATCTCGAGCACA
>VBCZ01000095.1:773-4212 GCA_005889025.1 Betaproteobacteria bacterium | reverse complement strand
ATCACGTCGACCTCATCGTGCTCGGGGCGCCGGGGGCGTCCGAGCGGGCGCTGGCGTGGTGGCGTTCGGTTGCATCGAACGTCACCGCCAACGCCCACTGCAGCGTTCATGTCGTGCGCGTTCCGGAGCGGCGGACGGAAATGGAGCCGGACTCAGCCTGATGGTAAGCCGGCTCCGGGCCCGACCAGCGATAATTTCGGACCCCACGAAGATGCTAGCGGCTGGAAAAATAGCGAGCAGAGGCCTCTATCTCTTCCGGTGTCATTTGGCGAGCTACATTGCGCATTTGCGCGTGAATGTCATTGCGCCGAGCGCCGCTGGCGAATGCGAGCAGCTGTGCGCGGACGTAGGCAACGGGCTCGCCGTCCAGGCGCGGGCTACCCATCTTGTTGTCGGACTCGCCGTGGCACGACTCGCAGGCAGCGATGTTTCTCATCGGCGCCCCGTTCTGCACGAGGCATAGTACGCGGACAAGTCCCTCATATCTCGGTCGCTCAGGTTTTGCACAAAGGCTGCCATGACAGCGCTCGCGCGGTGCCCGGACTTGAAGTCCCGCAGCTGTTTGTAGATCGCGACATCATGCTGTCCCGCCAAATCGGGTGAATCCGCCGCACCCGGTCCAGCTGCTCCGTGGCATGTCGTGCATCGCATTGCGAGCGTGGCGCCGCGACCGATGGAATCGCTGTCCCGCTGAATCAGCATTTGCGGAGTGACGATCACATCGCTGGACCGTACGGCCGCCGCGGCGTGCTGCTGAGTCGCTCGCGGGGACTCGGGAACACCTGCGGCGCGACAAATCGCGTCCCAGATTCCTTCGAAGGCGGTGTCGCTCTGGGCCGATGGCACCCAGACAAAACCGATCAAGGCTGCGATCGCTGCAATGGCGATCACTGCAGCGACGCTCCCGCGAAACCAGATGTTCTTCAGTGACACAACACGCTCGGCGCTCATCTTTGCACGCTCACGGGAATGGCCGGCACCGATGATTGCTTGAGCGTAATCAACTGCGCGATCGGATATCCGTAGTTAACGATCGACAGAGCGATCATTAGCGTAATCCAGAGCGCAAAGCTGTTGAGAGCAGCGGGCAATCTCGTCGGCGGGTGCACCGGAACGCTGAACTGAAATATCGGCAGGCTTATCCGATTCCCGATGTGGCCTCGCAGCAGAATGACAATGAACAGGATCGCTGACGCGACCAGCAATAGCCCACCGACGAACGTGATGGTGACGGATAGCGCCTCCGGAGAAATCGCGGGATGACCGTAGTCGAAGTAGGCCATCCGCCTGGGCATACCGAGTATCCCGACGTAGTGCCATGGGAAAGTCATGACGATCATGCCGACGAACCACAGCCACAACTGTATGCGCATGAGTCGCACGTCGCTCAGCGCCTTGCCGGTGAGATGAGGCCACAAGTCGTATGCGATGGCGAAATACATGATGACGATGGCGCCGCCGAAAATAAGGTGGAAGTGACCGGTGATCCACTGGGTGTTGTGCACGGCGAAATCGAGCTGATAGCTCATGTTGATCAGTCCGCCCGCGCCACCAAACCCGAGCATCACGAACGAAAACGCGACCGCCAGCATCATCGGATTCTTCCACGGCAACGCGGCGATCCAGCCAAAGGGTCCTTTGCCGCCGCGAAGTCGTCCCGCAATTTCAACTGAGGCGCAAATCGTGAAGACCGTCAGCAGCGTCGGCACCGAAACGATGCCGGTGAACACAGTGTGCAGGAACTTGATACCCCATCCGACCTGGGGATCCTGAAAAAGATGATGAATGCCCACTGGCATCGAGAATACGAGAAACAGGATGAAGGCGATTCGTCCCATCGTATCGCTGTACAGCCGGCCTCCGATCGCACGCGGAACCAGCGCGTAAAAGGCGATGTACGCCGGCATAAGCCAGAAATAAACAATCGCGTGGAGTGTCCAGGAAAAAAACACACGGGCCAAACCGGCGTCGATCGTCGACTTGAATCCCAAGGCAACCGGCAGGATCTGGAAAAGGATCTCGATGGCCGCGCCTACGGACGTCCAAGCCCAGAGGTACGCGCCGGCCACGCTGGCGAACATCGCCAGTGGAATCGGTTCGCCAGGATGGCTCTTCTTCCATGCATGCAGGTTGATGGACATCAGCGCCACCCAGATCCAGGAGCCGACGACCACCAGAACGATGCCGATGTAGTAGAACGGATTGGCAATCATCGGCGGATAAAACGTATACAGAACGGAAGCCAGTCCCATGGATACCGGGACCATGGCGGTCACCGTTCCCAGGACGACAAGGGCAAACCCGATCCAGGCCCAGCGAACGCCGATCAGGGGTTGCTTGAGTGCCAGCTCCGCGATTGCGTAACCGAATCCCATCGCGATCAAGGTCGGAAACACATAAGCCATCGCCGCGCCATGAGCTGTGACCGACCGATAGTACAACTCGGAATTGCTGATCCACGCGTGAAGCGGGCTACGGACATACATTTGCCACTCGCCGAGCACGGCAGCGATCAGGAAGCCGATGGAAGCCACCCAGAAATGCGCCAACACGAGACGCTTGCTATCAAACACAGCTTAGTCTCCGCTCTTTGCCCGCTTGTTTAAAAAAGTCTTTCTTGTCGATCACCCTGACGCGAGCCCACATGGCGGCGTGCGCGACACCACAGAACTCGTGACATGGCATGACACGGTCTGCCGGTGTTTTGAATGTGGCCTCGAATGTAGAGATGTAACCGGGTTCCAGCATGACGTTGACGTTGGTTCCGCTGATGATGAAACCATGCACAACATCTGAACTCGTGCTTCTGAACCGTACCGGTGTGTTGGCGGGAAGCAGGAGGCATTGCGGCGTGAATGAGTACTGTTGCCCGATGACGCGCACCGTCACCGAGCCATCCGGCTCGATCGCCGTTCCCAGATTTCCCTCGGTGAATTCCCCGGCAAGATGCAGCGTCGTCGGATCGATCGTCTCTATCCGCGCCGGCGGCATCAGTGCCCAATGCAGGCTCATATAGACGACCATGCCGAGAAGGAACACGACGATGGCTATGACCAGTATCGCCCATCGAAGCTCGGCCTGCGCAGCCACACGACCGCCGTCGTGATCACTCGTTGTTGGAATCGTCGGCACGGGAGGGGTGGCTAACCGCGAGGCAGGAAAACAAGAAAATAGAAGGCGAGCCACATGGCGAGCACCAGAACGACTGCCGTGGCCGCCAGTGCTAGTGCCCCCGAGGGCCCCTTGCTGACGACCTCATCGACATTTCGTCGGTCGTCGCCGGACCGCGACGTATTGTGATCCTGCGGTTCCGAGATCATTGGATGTTCAATCCAGGGCAGCGGACCGGAGCGCATTGACCTCTCGAGCGGCCGCGAGTGCTGCGCTGTCGCCCCAAGCAGTGCGGAGACAAGTCATCACGATGACGCTGCATTCAACG
>VBCZ01000095.1:0-738 GCA_005889025.1 Betaproteobacteria bacterium | reverse complement strand
TGCGCGCCGGCGCTCAGGCCCTACGCCGATCGGTGGCGGGATGCGGTTCAGCCGACGTTGGGAATGTCGCCGCCCTCTCTCCGCATCACCTGCGCAGGCGTCGGCGAGAACCACAGTTGATACATCGTCGTTACCCACATAAATGCGAAGCAGATCCCCATCAACCCTCCCGCCAACATGACCAACCACGCGAATGGATGAAACAGCTTGGTCAGATACCACGAGCTGATATCCAGGACGACAGCGACGAAGGGGAGCGCAACGACAGCGCATTTGAACCACACCGGCCGC
This sequence comes from Betaproteobacteria bacterium, assembly GCA_005889025.1. Taxonomy (GTDB): domain Bacteria; phylum Pseudomonadota; class Gammaproteobacteria; order Burkholderiales; family Casimicrobiaceae; genus PALSA-1003. The sequence continues at coordinate 447 of VBCZ01000095.1, read as the reverse complement.
ACATACGCGTGGCTGTACATCACCCCCATGATGAAAAAGATGAAGGTGAGTCCGAACAGGTGAATGTGGGAAACGCGCACCAGCGTAAAGACATCGGCGCCGGTATCCTGCTCCGTCACTTTCTTCAGGTTATCGTATCCGTTGAGGTTTACGATGTGCGGGTTGCTTCCATCGTGACAGCTGATGCAGCGCTGGTCCACCAGCGGCTTGATGTCCGTTTCATATTTCCCGCGATCGCCGCCGTCATGCACCCACGCGATGAGCTTGCCCGCTTCATCGGGAGGCAGCATCGTCGACATCGGTCCGCGCAGCGCCGATTCAAGGCGCGAGGCCTTGCCGCTGCCGGTGTAGGCGGTGAGGATATCGTTGTACGATAGCATCATCGGGTTACCGCCCGCGCGCCCGGCGTAATTGTGAAACAGGTATATCAAACCAAACAGATAGCCC
>VBCZ01000455.1 GCA_005889025.1 Betaproteobacteria bacterium | reverse complement strand
CCGATACCTTTCGATTCGCCCGACGGCCGACCGGTCGAGCAGGTATTCGTCTTGCTCGTCCCCGAGCAGGCGACCGAAGAGCACCTTCAGCTTCTTTCCGAGCTGGCGCAAATGTTCAGCGAAAAGTCGTTCCGGGACCGTGTCGCCCAGGCTTCCGATGCTTCAGGAATCCACCAGCTGTTCGTGGGCTGGACACCGCAATTGCGATGAGCGAAAGCAGCGAAAGCGGCGCGATCCGCCAAGTCAGCATCGAGCGGCTCTTCGCCGACAATCACGACCGCCTCGGCCTGGTCTGGCTCTCCGGACGGCAGGGAGGCAGCCGCGTATTGACCGGAGAATCGTCGCTCAAGCCCACCATAGGCCAGGTCGGGCACATGAATTTCATTCATCCTTTCCGTCTCCAGATCATCGGCGCGGCCGAGGCGGCGCATCTTCGCGCCCTGCCGGAAGACGCGCTGAATGCCTCGATCAGCCGACTCTTCACGACGGAGCTTGTCGCGATCATCGTCACCAACGGCGAGGACATTCCGACCCATATTCTCGACCAATGCAACAAGCACCATGTTGCTTTGTTCACCTCGCAGCAACCGTCTCCCCACATAGTCGACGTCATTCGTATCTATCTCTCGCGCGTTTTGGCGGAATCCACCTCGCTGCACGGCGTATTTCTCGACGTGCTGGAAATGGGCGTGCTCATCACCGGCGCGTCGGCGATAGGCAAGAGCGAGCTCGCATTGGAGCTCATCTCGCGCGGTAACGGGCTGGTCGCCGACGACATCGTCGAGCTGTATCGCATTTCGCCCGATACGCTCGAAGGCCGCTGCCCTGCCGTGCTCAAGGACTTTCTTGAGGTGCGCGGGATCGGCGTATTGAACATCCGCACGATCTTCGGCGAAACCGCGGTACGGCCAAGGAAGCTGCTCAAGCTCATGGTGCACCTCGAGGACCACAGCAACGAGCAATTCTCCGAGCTCGACAGGCTGCAGGTGAGCGCGACTTATCAGGAAATCCTGGGCGTGCCGACCCGCAAGGTGACGATACCGGTCGCCGCGGGTCGCAATCTCGCGGTACTGGTCGAGGCGGCGGTGCGGAACTTCGTCCTCAATCAGCGCGGCATCGACAGCACCAAGGAATTCATAGAGAGGCAGCAGAAGCTCATGGAAGACGGGAGCTGACGGCGCCTACGCGTCTTAAGTGCCATCGTTGCGCGCGGTCTTTCGACTTCTCATGTGCTTGGTGTGTATGCCCCGGTTTCTCGCGCGAAGGCGTTGCCGCGCTCCGCTCGCGGCACTTTGCTCCGCATGGTCGCGACCCGCCGATGACATCGCATGGACCTGCTGTTGATCGGCGGCGTATCGGGTTCGGGGAAAAGCGTGGCGTTGGCGGCGCTCGAGGACAGCGGTTACTATGCGGTGTCGAACCTGCCGCTGACTCAGCTCCCGGGTCTGCTCTCGCATCTCGAGGCGGCGAAGCAGCAGCACGTTGCGATCGTTCTCGATGTCAAGACCGAACCCGGTCTCGCAGGGCTTTCGGATACCATCGAGAAAGCGCGCCAAAACGGCTGGAAAGTGCGCTTCCTGTATCTCGACGCCAAGACCGATACGCTGGTCAAGCGTTTCTCGGAGACACGGCGGCGCCATCCTTTCTCCAGCGACGATCGCAGCCTCAGGGAAGCCATCGAGCTCGAACGCGACCGTCTTGCCGACATGCGGCAAGGCTACAGTTTCGACACCAGCGAGACTTCCGCCGCTGCGCTGCGCTCATGGATCAAGGATTTCATCAGCGTCGATGCTTCGAAGCTTACGCTGCTCTTTCAATCCTTCGGGTTCAAGCACGGCGTTCCGCTGGACGCCGATCTCGTTTTCGACGTGCGCTGTCTTCCCAATCCGCATTACGAGCCCGCTCTTGCATCGCAAACCGGCAAGGACGCCGCGGTGGTCGGATACCTCGAACGCCACCCCGAGGTCGAGCGGATGTACACCGACATCTATCATTTTGTGGCCAGCTGGCTTCCGGATTACGCGCGCGACAATCGCAACTACCTCACGGTCGCCGTCGGCTGCACCGGCGGGCAACACCGCTCGGTATACTTCGTGGAGAGGCTCGCAAAGTCCTTCGGCGTCAAGTATCAGGTGCTGACTCGGCACCGCGAGCTTCCATCCTGAGCATCCTTCACTAAAGAGCGGCATCGGACATTCGGCTAAAATGACGCGATGACTGCACAAAAAACGGTCACGCTTGCGCTAACGGGCGCGTCGGGCATGCCGTACGGCATCCGGCTTCTGGAGTGCCTCCTCGGCGCGGGGACGCGCGTTCATCTCATGTATTCACCCGCCGCGCAAATCGTCGCCAAGCAGGAGCTCGAGCTCACGCTGCCGACGCAGCCTGCCGCCGCGGCATCGTATTTCGCAGAGCGCTTCGCCGCCAAGCCGGGGCAGCTCACGGTGTTCGGCCGGGAAGATTGGCTCGCGCCTCTCGCTTCCGGCTCCAACCCTGCCGACGCGATGGCGGTCTGCCCGTGCAGCATGGGCACGCTGGGCGCGCTCGCTGCCGGGCTCGCCGACAACCTTATCGAGCGCGCAGCCGATGTCATGCTCAAGGAGCGACGACCGTTGATCCTCGTGCCGCGCGAAACGCCGCTGTCGGCGATTCATCTGGAGAACATGCTCAAGCTCGCGCGCGCCGGAGCAGTGATCCTGCCGCCTGCCCCCGGCTTTTACGGCCATCCGCAGTCGATCGGCGACCTCGTCGATTTCGTCGTCGCGAGAATCCTCGATCAACTCGACGTCAGACACGCTCTCGGACCTCGCTGGGGTGCCGCGCGCACCGCCGCGCCCACCGTCCTGCGCGCGTGATTCCAGGCGGCACGCTCCCGGCAGGCTGATGTTTTCGATTCTGCGCGGTGGTGCATCGCGCTCGCCGATGACGCTGCCTTTGTTTCCGCTGAAGACGGTGCTCTTTCCGGACGGCGTATTGCCGCTGAAGGTGTTCGAGCAGCGTTACATCGAGATGACCAAGGCATGCCTCAAGGACGACAAGCCGTTCGGCGTGTGCCTGCTCACGCGGGGCGAGGAAGTCGCGCAGCGGGGCCGGACCCCCGAATTCGCGGCGATAGGAACGCTGGCGCGCATCACTTCATGGGAGATGCCGCAGCTCGGCATTCTGCATCTCAAGACTGCGGGTGGCACGCGTTTTCACGTGCAATCGCACGCCGTTGCGAGCGACGGCCTGATCGTCGGCTCGGTCACCGCGCTCAACCCCGAGCCTGCGCTCGCTCTGCCGGACGCGCATCGGCCGCTCGCGGAGTTGCTCGCATTGATGATCGAACGCGCAGGCGTCGAGAACTTCTCGGCGGAGCTCGCGATGGGTGATGCATCGTGGGTCGGCTATCGTCTCGCCGAGCTCCTGCCGCTCCCGCTGCCGATCAAGCAAAGCATGCTCGAGATCAACGACAGCGAGGTTCGGCTCAAGGTGCTCTCGCAATTCCTCACGCAGCATCAGCTGCTGTAATCCGCGCCACGGCAGCGGCCCATTGCCGGCATCGGCCTCGCGATGTTTGGCGCGAGATCGATCCCGCCGGGAAGGCAGGAGAAATGTCCACTCGCTACGGCGCCGCACGAGAAGTTCGCGCGCTACGATAGTGGTATCCGCCGCGTATAATCACAGGTGTCAAAATCGCGGTATGACCTAACATGGCCGGTCATAGCAAGTGGGCGAATATCAAGCACAAGAAAGCCGCGACCGATGCCAAGCGCGGCAAGATCTTTACGCGACTCATCAGGGAGATCACCGTCGCAGCCAAGCTTGGCGGGAGCGACACAGCGACCAATCCGCGACTGCGGCTGGCAGTGGACAAGGCGATGGACAACAACATGCCGAAGGACACCGTCGAGCGGGCGATCAAGCGCGGCGCGGGCGAGTTGGAGGGCGTGAGCTACGATGAGATCCGCTACGAGGGTTACGGCATCAGCGGCGCGGCGGTCATCGTCGACTGCCTGACCGACAACCGAACGAGAACCGTCGCCGACATCCGGCACGCGTTTTCCAAGAGCGGCGGCAACCTGGGCACCGCCGGATCGGTGGCCTTTCTGTTCAAGCACTGCGGTCAACTCGTGTTCGCTCCGGGAGTCGACGAAGGCAGGCTGATGGATGCGGCGCTGGACGCGGGTGCGGACGACATCGTCGATAACGCGGACGGCTCGATCGAGGTGCTCACTGCGCCGCACGACTTCGTCGCCGTCAAGGAGACCCTTGCCAAGTCAGGGTTCAAACCCGAATTCGCCGAGCTGACCATGAAGCCGGCCGCCGAAGTCGCGCTGACGGGCGAGGCCGCCGCCAGAATGCAAAAGCTCCTCGATGCACTCGAGGCGATCGATGACGTGCAGGACGTGTACACCACCGCCGTCATCGAGGAAGCGCCGGCGTGATGGCACCCACGCCGCGCCGGGAGACGCCATGAACGTGCGGCGCATCCTCGGTATCGATCCCGGCCTTCGCATCACCGGTTTCGGTCTGATCGTGTGCGTCGGCGGCAAGCTGACGTATGTCACCAGCGGATGCATCCGCAGCGACGCCGACGGCAGCCTTCCGAGCAGGATCGGGATGATCCTGCGCGACCTGTCCAGCGTGATCGCCGCGCATCAGCCCACCGAAGTTGCCGTCGAGAAGGTCTTTGTCAACGTCAACCCGAACTCGACGCTGCTGCTCGGTCAGGCGCGCGGAGCCGCGATCTCCGCGGCGAT
>VBCZ01000094.1 GCA_005889025.1 Betaproteobacteria bacterium | reverse complement strand
AAGCGCGTGAAGCGGACGCTGTTGCTGTCGACACGTACGACCAGGTGAGCATCGTAGTCGCCCATGTAGCCGCGTTGATCGGGACAGAGTGGCTGGTTCTGCGCAATGTCGACTGGAATGGTGAACGGCATGCCATTCACATACCCGAGCGTCGCTCGGGTCAGATTCAATGTGGACGTTGAATTGCCATAGCGGGTGAGAAACGATCCCTGCCACCGCGGCGCGATGCCGAAAAAGAAACCTGGAAACGCGACGACATTCGGATTGAAGACGTCGATTCGCTGGGACTCCTGTCCACGCACAGTGTCCGCGCCGAAGGTCCACCCGGCATACCAGCCGCAGCTCGTCAGAGTGTAGTTGCAGACGCCGCCGCGGACGAAAAGCCAGCCAGCACCGTTTCGCTGTGTCACGAGAAAGCGGACGGAGTCGTCAACCACGTCGGATTGCGTGCCTACGTCGAACGAGAATTGCGGTCCCGTACGCAGGTCAAGGTTCGACCCCAGCAGCGAGCTGCCGAGATCGACGTCCGGGTACGTTAGCGCTTGCGTGATCAAAGTCACGTTGCCCCACGCGCCGTTTACAAAGCGGCTCGCCATGAGCATGTACGAGGGGTTCGGCCCTGAGCTCTGCTTTCCGACCGCCATGGCGAAAAGCACGCCGTCCGGTCCGACTTGGATTCGCGGGTGCGATCCGACGTAGTAGCCAGGAAATGGTAGGGGGATCGGCGCGAACGGTTGCGCGCCATCCGCGCTGCGATAGACGACAATCTGGGAGGTATCGAGGTCCACATAGGATGCGTAGATCTCTCCTCCCGGACCTGCGGCAAGCGACGCGCCGTCGTAAAAATGACCTTTCGATGCAGAGGTCGAGCCGGGAACGGGACTCCGGTCCGAGAGGCACTGAAAGAATTTAAAGCTCACGCCGCCGTCAAGCGACCGAAACAGGCACGCACCCCCAGCCACCGAGGCGTCGACATAGCCGCTATGTCCACCAGCCGGAAACTTCGCCTCGGGAAACGCGAGATTCGACATGAATACCATGCCGTAATTCCGGCGCGACGTCGTTAACCCCGGATCGCCCCACAACACCGCCCACTCGGACGGCGGCGTGAGCTCACGCCGCCGTCAAGCGACCGAAACAGGCACGCACCCCCAGCCACCGAGGCGTCGACATAGCCGCTATGTCCACCAGCCGGAAACTTCGCCTCGGGAAACGCGAGATTCGACATGAATACCATGCCGTAATTCCGGCGCGACGTCGTTAACCCCGGATCGCCCCACAACACCGCCCACTCGGACGGCGGCGTGAGCTTGCCGCCGTATTTCCACGTCACGCCGTCATCATTCGAATACGACCAGCCCATGAGACTCGCACCGTGCAGCACCTGGCGGGTGCTTGACGTGTACTGAATGGTTGCCTGGCTGTTGGTTTCGTCGTTGTACGCGACGATGATCCGGTGCACACCACCGCTGAATGATGTTGTCGCGGCGGTCTCGCTCTGCACGCCGAGGGACTCGGCGTCCGTGCCACCCGTTACGCGAACCCCGCTACTCGCGCACCCGCCCAAACACGCCACGAAAACCAGAAAGAGGATTCCACGCATGGACACTTTCATGTGACGGGCTCCCTGGTTATTTCTGCGCGTTATCGCCACGCCCGATACACCGCTTCGCCGGCATTCGAATCCGGCCAACACCTGCTTGCGCGGCCGGTCAGTACACTCTCCGTTGTGGGTAACCTGCTTGCGTTCCGCAGACCCGTCACACATGGAACCGATCGGCTGGAATCAGACAGGGGCGGTACTTGACAGCGCTATTGTAGCGAATAATCCTTTGGCTGCTGACTCGGGAAATCGTCGGACAATAACGATTTGCTGGCGCCGCTGCTCCAGCAAGCGCTCGATCAGGTCGATGTTGCGCCTCACCCCATCCAGATTGGGGTTGACCTGCAGCGCGCGGCGCGAATACTCGAGCGCGCGGTCGTAATATTCGAGGCGCGTGTAGATCTGGGCGTAGCCGGCGAGTGCGCCGAAGTGATCCGGGTTGCGCTTCATGACCTCGTCGCAGTCGGCTAGCGATTTGCGCAAATCGCCGACAAGACGCTTGTTCCAGCCTTCCGCGAAATCCGGCTTGATTTCGATGACGCGGGTGAAGGTCACGATCGCTTGCTTCAAGTCGCCGGCATTCATTTGTTCGACACCCTTCTGGTAGAGCGTGTCCACTTCTTTGTTGCCGGAGCGTCCCCAGATACGCCATATGGCCTGTTCGGCACGATCACGGGTGTCCTCGTCAGGATCGCGCAGCGCTCTCAGGAGCAGCGTCACGTCGGCCATCATCCCAACTTCGCCCAGTCGAACGGTGCCTTCGCGACGCGTCTGCGCATTGGTGTCGGACAGTAGTTGAACGGCCTGTTCCCGACTGAGCTCTTGCGCCTGTGCGGTCGTGCCGGTAAGCAACAGCATCGCCACTAAAGAAGTCAAAAGTGTGTTCACTTCAATCGTCCGTTTGAAGAGTTCGAATTCGCCGCCCTACGTTCGCGGCCGCCGGCCCGGTGCCGTTGCCGCGAACTCGGAGGCATCTAAAGGCAGTCCATCGTTGAGACCTTTGTGATCTCCGAAGGTTGTAGTATAAAGCCACAACAATGCCGTCATCGACCAAGCAAGCACTAAACCGAAAATCAACGATGTCGGGCTCAATTTTTTGAATCCATGACGAAATCACGACCTGCGCCGAACCTCGGCTCCGAGTTCTTCAATCCGTTTCCCAGAT